>JBATLA010000035.1:0-4368 GCA_049669945.1 Polyangiales bacterium
GTTCTGGTCGGCGTTGTCGGCAAGAAGCGCTTCCGCCTCTTCGAGCTTGCGCGCGTCTCCGCCGAGCGCGGCTGTGGCAAGCAGGCGCGCCCGCACGCTCGGGTCGGGATCGCTCCTCAGGAGCGAGAGCGCCGTCTCGACGGTATCCGGGCTGGCGTCGTTGAGCACCTCATCGAGCGCCGAGGCGAGCCGCGCGTCTCGAATCCAGCCAAGCGCCATGTGTACGAGGAAGAAGAAGATCAGGGCGGCGATCCCGGCGGCGATGAGCCTCCGGATGCGCCGCTTCAGCGCCTCCTCTGGCGGCAGGACGATCTTGTCGACCGGCGAGATCGATGGCGTTGCCTCCTCGACCCTGAACAGATCGGACGGTTCCTTGCGTGAGCTCGAGTCCTTATCGGCCACCGTTCATCCCTCCCCGACGATGTGCGCCCCTGGCCGCACATTGTCGCGTCAATCGGGGCGACAACGCAAGTCCACGGGCTAGAGGACGAAAGGGATGATCCTGCGCCGGTTTTTGGGGTAGTCGCTGAAGTGCTCGAGGTACCAGCGATGGTTGGAAAACGCGCGCGGGACGAGGTTGGTGGCGGTGAACCAAGCAAAAACCCAAGCGGGAACGGTCCAGGCGGCGAACGCAAAGCCGGTCCACTCGACGATCTCGCCGAAGTAGTTGGGGCTCGAGAGCCAGCGGTAAAAGCCGCCGTAGGGAATCTTGTAGCCGCTCTCGCCAGGCTTCCGGAGGCTGCGGAGGATGGCATCGGAGTGCTGGTTGATCGCGTAGCCGCCAAAGAAGAGGATGACTCCGATGATGAACCGAGGGTCTGCGAGCCATGCAGTGCTGAGCAAGTGCGGTGCGAGCTCGGTGATCGCGAATGCGTTGGTCGAGCCGTTTGCGGTGTTGAAGGCGAAGGCCAGCACTCCTGTGACCATCGGTTTTTGCTTGTGGCCGCCACGCATCCGGAAGGGATAGACGAACGAGCGATTCACGTAGTGCAGCATGTACATGCCGAAGAGAATCAGCGGCACGGTCTTGAACGCGTTGTCCGACCTGAAGTAGACGAGCGCGAACGCAATCGGGGAGGGCGCCTCCATGATGACCCAGAGGGCTGTGGCGTTGATGGTCGGCCCCCAGCCCGGGCGAACATGTCTTCCGTAGGGTGCCGAAATGAACCACAGGAGCACGAAGCTCACGATGCCGAGGACCACGATGCCGAGGACTACCCAGGTGTAAAGAGGATGGGTTTGTAAGGATTCGCTGAACGCGTCGGTGATCGGCATCGGTCTCGCAGTCGGTCTCGGATGGGCCTAGACTCGCGGGGTGGCCCCTAATTGGTTCATCGGGTTTCCAATGCAAGTGGAGGGGCTTCGCCTGCCACCGGCCCCGCGTCGTGTGCGCGTCTTCGTCGCTTCGGATTTCCACGTTACATTGGGCTTCCTCGGCTCGGTGCAAGAGCCCGAGGCTCGCCAAGCGTGGTCGCAGATTGGGAGCTTCTCGTCGTTCCGTTCCGTGAGCGGCTCGTTCGACCGGGTCCAGGCGCTCGGCCACCCTAGGAAGCCTTCGGCACTGAGCGCGATTGTCGACGAGGGGCGCGAGGCGATGACGGACATGATCGCGGAGGCGAGGGGCCCGTTGCTCGCGGCGGCTGATGCGCCGCCGGACGATCGTGCACCGTTGCCCCACATGACCTTGGCGCGGGTTCAACGACGGGCGCAAAGCGCCGAGCGCCAGGAGGCGCTTCGATGGGCCGAAGCGATCGATTTGCGAGGAATCTCGTTCACTGCGGCCTCCGTCGCGCTCTATACCTGGGCGCTCGACCGGCAGGAGCGGCTGTTTCGCATCGTCGAGCAACACGCCCTTGGACCGTAAGCTGGCGTTTTTTTGGCAGATCGAGTTCAATGACGCTCGTAAGGCAGACCGCGGAATGTGGAAGAAGTCAGTCTTTGGCACGATGTCGGCAGGCTTCCTTGGCTATGTCGTGTGGGTGTCGTGTCTCGGCAGCGCCCCTCAGCAGATCGAGTGGGATGTGGCGACGCGCGTGACCGAGCGGCTCGACCGGACGGGTTTTTCCGACGTGCTTCCCGTAGTCGACGGTCGGGACGTCGAGCTTCGAGGGTCGGTGGCTTCGACATCGGAAGCGCGTCGGGCGGAGAGAATCGTGAGCATGGTCCGGGGGGTGCGCGTGGTGCGTGCGGACATGCTCGTCGTCGAAGAGGCCGGTGACCGGGGAGGTGACTCGTGATCTATCTCATGCTGCAGATGGTCGGTGCGCTGCTGATCGCAGCTGTGTCAGGTGCGGTCCTGTTGTGGCTCGTGCAAGTTCTGTGGGGGAAGCTGGTCGCGCCGGTGCGCGCCCGAACGCTCGAGTACGAGCTCGACGAGGCGCGTTCCGATCTGATCTCTCAGGATCAGCGCATTCAGGCGTTGCATAGGCAGCTCGATACTTCGAGCGAGAAGACCGAAGCGCTACGCCGCGCGAAGCGGCAGCTCACAGCGACGCTGGACGCGCGAAACCGGGCGCTCCACGACGCGAACGCCCGTCTCTCGGTGCTCGAGCTCGACGCCAAGGCGACATCCCGCGAATCGGCGGAGGATCTTCGCAAAGAGCTTCGCATTGCCGTCACCGAGCGAGATGAGGCGCAGACGGCGCTTCGCCAGTCCGACACGCGGAGCGAACGATTGCGTGCAGAGCTCGAAGTGCTGCATGGAATTCACGAGCGCATGCTCGACGACATCGAGCAACTGAAAGCGCGCGTTCGCGAGGCCGAGCTCGAGCTGAGAAGCGCCGGGGAATCGCGGCCGCCGGCCTGGCTCATGGTCCAGCCGTACGGGGCGCGCGATGACCTTCAACGGCTGCAAGGCGTGGACCCGGTCCTCGAACGCTCGCTCAATCGCTTGGGCATCTATCATTTTCATCAGATTGCGCGGTTCGAGTCGTCCGACGTCGAATGGCTCGTCGAACACATCGATGGAGTGCCCGAGCAGACGGTCCGCGAAAGCTGGATTCCCGAGGCCGGTATGATGGCCGGCACCCAGCACGGGAACTGACTCGAGCTCAGGAAGCTGCGTCGAGCGCGCGATCCGCGAGACCGGTAAGTGCTTCGCGCGCCGCTTCGAGGTCGTGTTCGAGGTCCCGTACGATTGGGGCGGCTTCGTGTGCTTCGGCCACGCTTTCGAGCTTTGCGCAAGTGGCGCCGAAGCGGCGCGCGCCGAGCTGCTGACTGCTGCCCCGAACCATGTGCGCCGCCGCACGAAGCGAGCTGAGGTCGCCGCTTTCGATTGCGACCTTCATGCGCGAGATGCTTTCCTCCGCGGTCACGAAGAAGCTGTCGATGACTTCGCAGAGGAAGCCGGGTTCTTCGTCCTCTAGTTCGAGCAGTTGGGAGGTAATCGTGTTGTCGAGCGCCTCGCGAGGGGCGCCGGATACGTTGTCCGCAGGCTTGGTAGCCCACCGTAGAAGCGACTTCTGGAGTTGCTTTTGGGTGAAGGGCTTGGACAGGTAGTCGTCCATACCGGCCGCAAAGGCTGTGCTTCGATCTCCTGTCATTGCGTGGGCTGTGAGCGCGATGATCGGAACGCGCGGACGATCCGACTCCGCCTCCCGGGCGCGCTGGGCGCGGGCTGCTTCGTACCCGTCCATTCGTGGCATTTGTCCGTCCATGATGACGGCGGCGTACCCATGGCCCTCGTCCAGCGCGTCGAGGGCGGCGACGCCGTCGCCCACCATGTCGACCTCGTAACCGAGCGCTTGAAGATGGGCCGTGACGACCTTTTGGTTGATTGTGTTGTCTTCGGCGACCAGCACACGCATCCCGTTCGACGCTCGCGTGCGCGGCGGTGGCGAAGGGATCGAATGCCGCTCGACGTCATCGAGAAGCCGTTCGAGCGAGCTTCCACGATTCAAGGCCGCGAGAAGCGCCTCGATCGTCTTCGTGCGGCGGATCGGTTTTTCGACGTGCACGTGGATGCCAGCCTCGTGAAGCTCACCGGCCTCGTGCTTGTGCGAACAGATCGCGATGACCGCGCTTCCCCGGGTGTCGGCAACCTTGCCGAGCTCGAGCATGCGTGCGCGCCAATCAGTGCCGAGGCTCCGGAGGTCGATCAACGCGGCGTCCGGGAAGGGCGGCACCCGGAATGCCCGCATCGCGCCATCGAAATTGGTCACGGCCGCCGGGCTCATGTTCCACGCTTGGAGTTGTGTGATCAGCGTTTCGCGTGCGCGGTTGTTGCCTTCGAGCACTAACACCCCCATGCCGGCGAGCGCTTCCGTGACGGCCTCGAGATCGGCGCTCAACTGCGCTTCCAGCTCGAAGCGCACCTCGAAAGAGAAAGTGCTGCCTTGGTCCACCGCGCTCTCGACCTCCAGGCGACCG
>JBATLA010000036.1:0-4674 GCA_049669945.1 Polyangiales bacterium
GTGTTGAGTTTCACCAGCTTGCCAGGCGGCGGCTGCTCGCCCGGCACGTACGCGGCCATGGCGTCAATGTCGGCACGAACGCAAGCGTCACGCCCAGGAGGGCAGCGAACACGACGCTGACGCGGAAGATGAGCAGCTTCGTCACGAGCTATTCGGCAGCTACGGGGGCGCTCGTCGGATCAAAGGCAGCAACCAGGCTCAACACCTCGTCTATGCGAGAGACGAGGCAAATCTCCAGCTCTTCGCGCACTTCCTTGGGAACTTCATCGAGGTCCGGCTCGTTTCGTTTGGGAAGCAAGATGCGCGTGATCCCAGCTCGATGCGCGGCGAGACCCTTCTCCTTGATGCCCGTAACCTGGAGTATGTTTCCGCGCAGCGTGATCTCTCCGCTCATCGCGACGTCCGGTCGAACCTTGACCTGCGTCAGCAGCGAGGCCAACGCGACGAACAACGGGATGCCCGCCGCCGCGCCGTCCTTCGGAACTGCGCCGGCTGGCAGATGCACGTGGATGTCTGTCTTGCTGACGAAGTCCTCCTCGAGCCCGAGGTCACGGGCGCGCGCGCGCACGAACGTGAAAGCCGCCGCTGCGGACTCCTTGAGGACGTCTCCCATGTTGCCCGTGAGGTGGAGACGGCCGCTCCCTGGCATTTGGGTCGCCTCTACGAACAGCAGATCCCCTCCCGCAGGCGTCCAGGCCACCCCCGTAGCGATGCCCGCGCGGGCGCTCCGCTCGGGCGCCTGCCTTTTCGCCTTCGGCGCGCCCAACACCCCTTGAATGAACTCGGGGTCCGCCATGATCGACACATCCTCACCATTGGCGAGGCGCACTGCGATCTCGCGGCAGATCGCCGCTGCTTGCTGCTCGAGCTTTCGGACGCCGGCCTCGTTCGTGTACGACTCGATCATTGCGTCGATCGCCTCGTCCGAGAAATCGAGCCGCTCCGGCGAAAGACCGTGCTCGCTCAGTTGCCGGGGGATCAAGAAATCACGAGCGATCGAACGCTTCTCGCGGGGCGTGTAGCCGGGAAGCTCGATGACCTCCATGCGATCGAGGAGGGGCCCGGGAATCGTGCTCTTCTGATTGGCCGTTGCGATGAACATGACGTTGCTGAGGTCGAACGGCACGTCGAGGTAGTGGTCGGTGAACTGGTAGTTTTGCTCGGGGTCGAGCACCTCGAGGAGCGCGCTCGCTGGATCTCCTCGTTGGTCACGGCCGAGCTTGTCAATCTCGTCGAGGATCACCACGGGGTTCTTGGTCCCCGCTTTCTTCAATGCGGAAATGATGCGCCCGGGGAACGCGCCGACGTACGTGCGGCGGTGCCCGCGCACCTCGGCCTCGTCTGAGACGCCCCCCAGGGAGACCCGCGCGAAGGCGCGACCCGATGCCCTCGCGATGGAGCGTCCAAGCGAGGTTTTGCCGACGCCCGGAGGTCCGACGAAGCAGAGGATCGGCGCTCGACCGTCGCGCCGAAGCTTTCGGATCGCGACGTACTCCACGATGCGCCGCTTGGGTTTTTCGAGACCGTAGTGATCTTCGTCGAGCACCTGCCGGGCTTGCGCGACGTCGAGATGGTCGGCCGTCGTCTTGTACCACGGCAAGTCCGCGAGGCATTCGACGTACGTCCGCGCCACCTGATACTCACTCCCGGCGGCGTTCATGTTCGTCATGCGGCGAAGCTCGCGCTTTGCGGCCGCCTCGGCTTCACTTGGCAAACGCGCAAGCGCGATCCGCTCGCGGAGATTTTCTATGTCATCCTCGTCGATATCGGTCTCGCCGAGCTCGCGGCGAATCGACTTGATTTGCTGCCGTAGGAGGTACTCTCGTTGCGAGCTCGACATCTCTTCCTCGACCATCGTCGAGATCTCTTCCTTGACCCGAATCACCTCGTTTTGGCGATTGACCTGGTCGAGCACGCGCCGCACCCGCTCTCGGACGTCGAGGGTCTCGAGGACGGCTTGCTTTGCTTCGTTCCCGAGTGGCAAGTTCGACGCGATGAGATCAGCGAGCGCACCAGGCTCACGCACGTTGTCGAGAATGTGGAGCGACTCGCGTGACGCCGTTGGAAGCTCGTTGAGTAACTGACGCGCGGATTCGCGAAGGTGCGCGGCGAGGGCCTCGACCTCCACATCGACCACTGGCGTCTCATGATAGCGATGTACGCGCGCACGCATGGTCGGGTGACGGCCAAGCGCTTCCTCGATGCGCATCCGGCTCACGCCTTGAAGCACGACGCTGTACTGGCCGGAATTCAAGCGGATGACCTTCAGGACTCGGGCGATCGTCCCGGTGTGGAACACCTGGTCGAACGTCGGGTCCTCCACCTCGGCCTTGTGCTGCGTGACGACGCCGATGGCTGGCCGCTCTCGACCGCAGGCCTCCTCGATGAGCCGGACCGACCGGGCACGGCCGACGTTGACGGGGACGACCGTAGCCGGAAAGAGCACCGAGTTGCGCAGTGGCAGAATGGGCAAAATCGGTTCAGCGCCGGCAGGGAAAATCGAGTCCGTCATTTGGTTTTGCCAATGATATCCGAGATGTACGATGCCAGCAACGCCCCGGCGCAATCCACTAGCGCATGAGTCGGCCGACTGGTATCAAAGCGGCGCCGCAGATGGTGGGATGTAGTGCAAGATGGGGTGGTGCGTGGCTGGGGCTGTCCGCAATGGGGGGCTGCCACGGCGGGCTCACGCTCAACGCCCTGGTGTTGCTGGTGAGTCTCGGTATCTTCGTAGGGACCATCCTGCTGGAACGGTCCCCTTAGTCGTGTCTATCCCCGAGCTCCGCAGTCTCTCGGATTTCACCCTCGCCGACCTCGAGGGGATCCGTGTTCTGTTGCGAGGCGGCTCGGTCGTGGATTGGCATCGGCTCAATTTTGCCCACGAGGGCGAGGCCGAGGACTTCGTCCGGGCCCAGGAGATCGACCCCAGCGACGAGAGCGATGGAGCCCGCACCGAGCAGGTGAAGGAGGCCGCCATCGACTACCTTCGGCGGCACTTCGCCTTCCCCATCCCAAAGCCCGTGGCCAAGAAGGACCTCGTCGGCCTTCTGATGCTCGCCTCCTCCAAAGGCCATCGCCAGATCTGCGCCTGCGCGATCTTGAAGGTGATGCACATCATTCACCATCTCGAAGCCCGCGAGTTGCTGTTCTTGCTGCGGACGGCCGACGAAGAGGTCTTCCAATGGGTGGAGCAGAAGGTCTACCGCGTCATGGCGGGTGCCCTCGCCAACGACTTCCCGATCCTCGAGTTCATCGGTGGTCGCAAGAAGAGGGACTCGCTCTACACCAAGCTCCTGTCGAAGCCCGATGTCAGCGCATCGCAAATCTACGACAAGGTTCGCTTCCGAATCGTCACTCGTACGGTGGATGACGTGTTTCCCGTGCTCAACTACGTGCAGCGAAGTCTGGTGCCGTTCAACTTCGTGATCCCCGGGCAGTCGACCAATACCCTCTTGCGGTTCCACAGCTACTGCCAGTCGGAACCCGCGCTCGCGAAGCTGGTTCCCGAGCTTCAACTGCCGCTCGACATCGAAGATGGCTTGTCGGCGATCGACAATCGCTTCACGGCGCCGAGCTACCGTATTGTCCACTTCATCGCCGACGTTCCGGTGCGGGTGCCAGAAAAGGTGCTTGCCGGTGCCCCGCCGGTGACCGGAGACTTGGGACATACGATATTCGTGCAAACCGAGTTTCAAGTCCTCGACCGCCAGACCGACGAGAGCAACGAAGCTGGAGATGCAAGCCACCGCGCCTACAAGGAGCGCCAGAAGCTGGCGGTGATGCACCGGCTCAAAGTCGGCCGCTTCACCAAGACCTGAGGCGCTCGATTAAAAAGAAAAGGCCAGCACCCGAGGGGCGCCGGCCTTTTGCTTTTGTTTTGGCTCGTCGTGTTACTGAGGCTCAGGTCCGACCACCACGCCACCGATGCTGTAGGTGCTCGAAAGCGAGTTACAGCCGCTGCCGGTGTCACCCGAGAGGTCCGCGTTGATGTCGAAGACCTGCCCGACGACCGCGCCAGCACCCGCGAGGAGCGCCTCCGCGATCGCGACTGCGGTGTCGGCAGGAACCGTCGCGCCGAGCACCCCGTTGGCAAAGCCAGAATCGGGGGCAATCGTCATGCGGACGACTGTGTTGTCGAACTGGCCTGGCGTGCCGCCAATCTCGAGCGGGATGCTGCCGAGCGTGCCGCTGGCACAAACGAGCCCATCCGTGACCGGGCCGACGTTGAGGATGACGCTGCCTGCTGGCTCGCCGTCGAGGATGAGATCGACGTTCGCGCAGCCCTCCTCCAAGTTGGCGTCCACGCCGAACTGAATGTCGAGCGTGGTGACGGAGTCCTCGCAGGTGTCGCCGCTCAGACCGCAAAGCGCATCGGAGAACGCCTGGTTGACGCCACCGAGGTTACCGCCGACGCCCGCGAGCACCGGTGCAAGACCGGCCAGCGCGTTGTCGACGCCGTCGACGCCTTCACCCGGAGCCAAGCCGCCTGCAATGCAGCTCGAGCCGTCGCAGCCGTCGAGGTTATAACCGATGTTGCAGTCGCCAGCGATCTCGAAGACGGTGAGCTGGTGAGTGACCACCGAGCCCGTCGCGGTGCACGATGCGGGATTCTCGAGGCTCTCGTCACCCGTGCAGACGTCTGCCACATCGGGAGGAGTGGGTAGCGTGCAACAT
>JBATLA010000037.1:0-1745 GCA_049669945.1 Polyangiales bacterium
GTGACATGCAGCTCTTCACGGCAAGATCGCCGCGACCTTCACGCTTTGCCCGTTCGACGTCGCGTCGGGAAATCACACCGACCAACTGCCCGTCCTCCACGACGGGCGCGCCGGTGTGCCCCCACTCCTGCAGCGAGCTTGCGAGCTCGGCAAGCGGCGTATCCGGACCGACCGTTCGAACGGGGCTCGACATCAAGTCGCGTACGAACTGAGGCTCGCCGCAACAGCGATCGACGCCCTCGTGAAGGCGGCTCACGACCTCCTCGAGTGACATGGCGCGAACGGAAGCCGAGCCGGCGCCGGCGTGGCCTCCCCCACCAAGTCCCTCGAGGATCGCGCCAATCGGCATGGTGTTCGCTTCCGCGCGACCGACGATGCTCGTCTTGCCATTGGGAAGGCGGTACACGCAAAAGAGACCGTCGTGAGGCAGGATGCGAAAGGCCTCGGTCGACACCCGCGCGAGGCTCGCGGGGGGCCCCTCCGTCTCGACCGCGGAAATCCCGATCGAGGCGCCAAAGCGAGGCAAACCCTGTACACCATCGATCAGGCGAACCAGCAGATCGCGTTCCAGTCCGTCGAGCGGAGGCCGCAAGAAGCGCTGTAGAAGCCCCGGCTGGGCGCCGTGCCCGAGGAGCCAAGCAAGGGCCATCGCATCCCGCGAGCTCGTGCGCGCGTACGCGAGCGACCCGGTGTCTTCGTGAATGCCGAGCGAGAAAAGCGTCGCCTCTTGACCGTCGATTTCGATGCCGCGCGTTCGGAGCTGCTCCACCAGCAACGTGGTTACCGAGCCGACGGGTTGTACGTGCTCTTCGTCTGCATGGAGGTCGTCGGTAGACGCTGGATGATGATCCCAGACGATGACGCGCACACTTCGCGGATCATCGACAGCGCGCTGGATCACCGACTCTACGTGCGCGAGACGCCGGCGCTTCCGCACGTCGGTCACAGCGAGCAGATCGACCTCCGTCAAGTCGAGGTCTTGACAACGCTGTGTGCGAAACCGATCGCTGTGAAGCGTCAGGTATTGATGAACGTTGGAGGCGAAGCCCCCGCTCAGGCCGATGACCGCGCCAGGCAAGAGCTTCTGAAGCGCCACACAGGAGGCCAGCCCGTCGAAGTCGGTGGTCTCATGTGAGGTGATGAGCTTCACGCCGTTTCCAAGGTCTCCTGAACCGCGCGGAGCACGTCGACGTAGCTCACGATGCCAAGCAGATCACCGGTATCGAGATCGCAGACGGGAATGGCGCCGATGCGATGGGTGAGCATCAGCTCGACGACCTCTCGTACGTTGGTCTCCGGATCGACACGAATCGGATCGGTGTTCATGAAGTTGCCGATGTTCGAGCTGCGCGCCTTCTCGATAGCCTCGATCGCTTCGTCTTCGCTTGGCGCCGTGAAGCCGCGGAGGTCGCGGTCGCTCACGATTCCGGCGAGCTCGCTCCCGCGAACCACCGGCAGGTGACGAACATCGAGCTCGTACAGCAACCCGAGCGCCTCCGCTACGGACATGAGCTCTGTCGCGGTCACGGGTTTTTCGGTCATGATGTCTTTTACAAGCACAAGCGTCTCCTCTAGAACATAGGGAACGGTAGGGTCGGTTCCACCGCATTGAAATCCTGAATGATCCTTAGCGTCGTGACCACTGCTATCAGTGAAAGCAGGTTCGCGGCCACCAGGCTCCATCCCATGAGGCGAAGCCGGCGCGCGGTGGGCTGAAGGGCGGCCACCACGAGCACGGCCAAGGC
>JBATLA010000038.1:0-3117 GCA_049669945.1 Polyangiales bacterium
GACGACTACCGAGCGCATCCTCTACTACACCGGCGTCAACTACAAGATCGGCGAGGTGCACGACGGCGCTGCGACCATGGACTACATGGAGCAGGAGCAGGAACGCGGCATCACCATCACATCGGCAGCGACGACGTGTTTCTGGCGACCCGAAGCAGGCCTTTTCAGCGACGATCAGTTCCGCATCAACATCATCGACACGCCGGGTCACGTCGACTTCACGATTGAGGTGGAGCGGTCGCTTCGCGTCCTCGACGGCGCGGTGGCCGTGTTCGACGGTAAGGAAGGCGTCGAGCCGCAGTCCGAGACCGTGTGGCGTCAGGCTGACCGTTACGGTGTTCCGCGCATCTGCTTCATCAACAAGATGGACAAGGCCGGCGCCGACTTCGCCACTGCGTTCCGATCGATCGAGGAACGCCTCGGCGCTCCGGCAGTTGCAGTGCAGTTGCCGCTTGGACAGGAAGCCGAGCTCGAAGGCATCATCGACTTGGTGGCCATGAAGGCCAACCGCTTCAAGGCCGACGACCTCGGTGCGGAGTGGGAGGTTGAAGAGATTCCCGAGGAATTCCGCGCGGATGCCGAAGCGGCCCGGGCGATCCTGATCGAGGCGGTCTCCGAGGTCGATGACACCCTCATGGAGCGATACCTCGAGGGCGACACGAATTTCACCCCCGACGAGATCAACGCCGGAATTCGCAAGGGATGCCTGGAGCAGACCATCGTGCCCGTGCTCACCGGCTCAGCGTTCAAGAACAAGGGCGTGCAGCAGCTTCTCGACGCAGTCGTGAACTTCCTTCCTTCGCCGCTCGAAGTTGCCGCGATTCAGGGGGTTGACCCCGACGATCCGGCAAAGGTGATGGAGCGCAAGGCTTCCGACGATGAGCCCTTCAGCGCCCTGGCATTCAAGATCATCAATGACCCGTTCGTCGGCCAGCTCACATTCTTCCGTGTGTACTCGGGCGTGCTCGAAGCGGGGTCCGGCGTGCTCAACTCGACCAAGGGCAAGAAGGAGCGCATCGGCCGCATCCTTCAAATGCACGCCAATAACCGCGAGGAGCTCAAAGAGATCCGCACGGGCAACATCGCGGCGGCCGTCGGGCTCAAGACTGCGACGACCGGCGACACGCTCTGCGACGACAAGGCTCCGATCATCCTCGAGCGGATGGATTTCCCGGACCCGGTCATCTCCGTCGCGATCGAGCCGAGGACCAAGGCCGACCAAGACAAGCTCGGTGTTGGCCTAGGCAAGCTCGCCTCCGAGGATCCGAGCTTCCGTGCGCACACCGATGAAGAGTCGGGCCAGACGATCATCAGCGGGATGGGCGAGCTCCACCTCGAGATTATCGTCGACCGTCTCAAGCGCGAGTTCAAGGTCGACTCCAACGTCGGCGCGCCCCAGGTCGCGTACCGCGAAACGATCACCAAGGCGGTGGAGTCCGAGGGCAAGTACGTGAAGCAGAGCGGCGGCCGGGGGATGTTCGGCCACGTCTGGGTGAAGCTCGAGCCCCTCGAAGCCGGTGGCGGCTACGAGTTCGACAACAAGATCGTCGGCGGTGTCGTGCCGCGCGAGTACATTCCCTCCGTCGAAAAAGGCATTCGGGACGCGATGACCCGTGGCGTGATGGCCGGTTATCCGGTGATCGACGTCCGGGCGACGCTTTACGACGGCTCCTATCATGACGTCGATTCCAGTCAGGCAGCCTTCGAGGTCGCGGGCTCCCTCGCATTTCAAGACGGAGCGGCACGTGCGGGAATTCAGTTGCTCGAGCCTGTAATGGATGTAGAGGTCCGAGTCCCCGAGGACTACATGGGCGAGGTCATCGGCGACCTCAACTCGCGCCGCGGCCACGTCGGCGGAATGGATTCTGTGAGTGGTCTCCAAGTGATTCGTGCACTGGTGCCGCTCGCAAATATGTTTGGTTACGTCAACGACCTTCGCTCCAAGACCCAGGGGCGAGCGGTTTACACGATGCAGTTCAAGGAATATCAAGCAGTGCCCACAAGCATTGCTGAAGAAATCGTCGCCAAGGCGAAGGGCGGCTGAGGAGCTAACGATGGCTAAAGAAAAGTTTGTCCGCGACAAACCACACATCAACGTAGGCACGATTGGTCACATCGACCACGGCAAGACGACGCTGACGGCTGCGATCATGAAGGTCATGAGCGACAAGCACGGTGGTGAAGTCAAGAGCTACAAGGACATCGCCAAGGGCGGCACCGAGCGTGACGACACCAAGACGGTGACGATCGCGACGAGCCACGTGGAGTATCAGACGGGCAACCGTCACTACGCGCACGTCGATTGCCCGGGCCACGCCGACTACGTCAAGAACATGATCACAGGCGCGGCGCAGATGGACGGCGCGATTCTGGTGGTGAGTGGTGTGGACGGCCCGATGCCGCAGACGAAAGAGCATGTGCTTCTGGCGCGCCAGGTCGGTGTACCGACGATGGTGGTGTTCATGAACAAGTGCGACGCGGTGGACGACCCCGACTTGCTCGAGCTGGTCGAGATGGAGGTCCGCGAGCTTCTTTCGAAGTACGACTACGACGGGGACAACATCCCGGTGATTCAGGGCTCGGCGCTCGGGGCGTTGAACGGTGAAGAGAAGTGGGTGGAGTCGGTCGTGAACCTGATGGAAGCGGTGGACAGCCACATTCCGGAGCCGGAGCGCGACATCGACAAGCCATTCCTGATGGCGGTGGAAGACGTGTTCTCGATCAAGGGACGGGGCACGGTTGTGACGGGTCGCATCGAGCGAGGTGTCATCAAGGTGGGCGAGGAAGTGGAAATCCTCGGCATCCGTGAGCCGCGCAAGACGGTGGTGACGGGCGTGGAGATGTTCCGCAAGCTGCTGGACCAGGGTCAGGCAGGCGACAACGTGGGTTGTCTTCTTCGCGGCGTGGAGAAGGACCAAGTGGAGCGCGGGCAGGTGCTTGCGAAGCCGGGTTCGGTGAACACGCACACGCAGTTCGACTGCGAAGTGTATATCCTGAGCAAGGACGAGGGCGGCCGCCACAAGCCGTTCTTCAGCAACTACACACCGCAGTTCTACATCCGAACGCTGGACGTCACGGGCAAGATCGAGCTTCCCGACGACGTGAAGATGGTGATGC
>JBATLA010000039.1:0-9489 GCA_049669945.1 Polyangiales bacterium
GTTGGCGCAGACCGGTGAGGATTGGATCGTCGCATGCGACGCGTGCGACTACGCCGCCAACGTCGAGGTTGCGCAAGCCGGGCGCCCGCTGGGGGACGCGTCGGCTGCGCCCATGACCGCGGCACTCGAGAAGGTGGAAACGCCCGACACTCGAACGATCGAAGAGGTCGTCGGCTTCTTTGGCGGAGACACGACGGCCGCCGAGACCCTCAAATCGCTTCTGTACGTCGCGGGCGAAGAGGTGGTGCTGGCTGTAGTCCGCGGAGATCACGAGATCAACGAGATCCGCTTGGCCCGTCACCTCGGTGCCGACGAAGTGGTTCTGGCCTCGGATGCGGCGGTCAAGGAAGCAACCGGCACCGAGATCGGATTCGTCGGCCCCGTGGGTTTCCGAGGTCGGATCATCGCCGACCCGGACGCAGTCGCCGTCCCCAACGCGATTGCCGGCGCGAGCGAGACGCCATTCCATTACAAGAACGTCAACCACGGTCGCGACTTCGAGGCCGAGGTCCTCTCGATTCGGCAGGCCGCCTCCGGCGATCCTTGCCCGTCATGTGGGGGCAGACTCGAACTCTACCGCGGTATCGAGGGCGGCCACATCTTCGTGCTCGGGACGCACTACACCGACAAGATGAACGCGACATTCCTCGGCGAAGACGGCAAGAGCCATTCCATCGTGATGGGCTGCTATGGCATCGGCGTGAGCCGGCTGATCGCGGCGGTCATCGAACAGCACCACGATGAGCAGGGTATTCGCTGGCCGGTGCCTGTCGCGCCCTACGAGGTGATCATCACCCCAATCGGCAAAGACGACGCGCCGCTGGCGAAAGCGACCGAGATTTACGAGACCCTCCGCATTGCGGGCGTCGATGTCTTGCTCGACGATCGGTCCGAACGGCCGGGCGTGAAGTTCAAGGACGCCGACCTCATCGGAATCCCCGTTCGTATCACGGTCGGCGCCCGGGGCCTCGCGCAAGGCACGATCGAGCTCAAGAAACGGACGGACGCCGAGGCAACGGATGTTCCGGTGAACGATGCGGCGGCGGCCGCGCGCGCCGCGCTCGACGAGCTACGAGGCTGAACGCATGGCGGGTTCCGAAGAGCGTTACGAGACTCCAGGATGGCGAACCGCTTGGCTCCTCGCGGGCTTCGCACTGCTGGTCGGGATAGCTGTGGTCACCGTCGTGCTGCCGGAGCTCGAGGATGAGCCCGATCGTGACAGCGAGCTCACGACCGACGAAACCGAAGAGGCGGCACACACCGGACCACTGCAAGAATGAAGCGTCGCGACTCCCTTTACGTATAAAGGGGTGTGCCGGCCATTCTATCTTTGCGTCCGTCCTCACAAATTTGCGATGTTGTAGGGAGCGTGACTCATCGAGCGCTCATCGCAGGTCTGCTCACCGCCGTTCTCTTCGCCGCGGCACCCGCCCCGCTGCACGCCTCGCCCGACGCACCCATGTGCGTGGCAGAGCAGCCGTACGTGAGCAGCGCGCCGATTGACCGCGTGCACTGGCATATGCCGATGTGCGGACCTTTCATCAGCGTCGTCCCCATCGCGGAAGCGGAGCCGCCCCAAGAACGTGCCATCGCAGCCTATCGCCGCGCGACGGACGAGATCGCCGCCGCCAACTACGAGGAGGCGCGACTGCAGCTCGATCTCGCCCACCGTGGACTTCAGAGGATCCAGGACCGGATCGCGCTTCAAAGCGGTCGCCTCGAGCTTCTTCGGCAGCGGCCGGAGCGCGCAGCCGAGTTCTTCGAGGAGGCCTCGGATAGCCCGCACGAATCCGTGCGTGTGGAGGCGGACTTTGGCCGCGTGTTCGCGCTCGTTCGTGCGGACGACCCAATCGCGGACGCGGCGATGCAAGAGCTACTCGAGCGCTATCCAGAGGTCCCGAACCGAAACGAAATCTTCTTCGAGCACGCACAGAGCTTGGTGCGTCAAGGCCGCTACGACGAGGCGATTGCCGTGATGCACACACTGCGAGTCGACCACCCGGGAAGCCGTACCGCCCGCTGGGCAGACACCGAGGTGGAACGGCTGCGAAGGCTCGGTCACGAGGCGCCCGTCTGGAGCGACGTCGATCGCGTCCGACGCGCGTGGCACCTCGTTCGAACCGGCCCGCTCGACGAGGCCAAGCTCGCGGTGACGGAGTTGCTCGAAAGCCCGCTCACTGGCGAACAGCACGCGGAGGTCCACTATCTCGCGGGCAAGCTCGCGCGCTTCGAAGGTCGTTGGGAAGCTGCCGAGACGTACATGCGAACCGCGCAGTTGTTTCCCATGCCGAGCCTGGCGACCGCGCGAGCGATCGAGACCCGCGCCAATGACATGGCTCAAACGGCAAGCGCGCGTGACCGACAGGAGGCTGTTCAGAGGCTATCCGAGCTCCGTGCAGGTCGCAGGGACTCTTCGCTCTCCTCCGCCCAGATCACCGAGATGATCGAGGTCGCTGCTGCGGCCGGGTTGCGAGACGAAGTCGACGGCCTGCTTCGCACCCTAGGCGCCCGAAAGGGGTTGCCGAGCGGCGCTATGCTCGATGCCGCGATGGCGGCGCTAGGAGCCGGCAGCGACGGGCTCGTGATCCCGCTGCTGGAGAAAGTCGCCAGGCAACCGTACTCGCGCCATCGGGCGGCGGCCCTCTACCACCTCGCGCGTGTTCACGAGCGGGCCGGCCACCAAAACGAGGCCGAGCTGTTCTTGTCGCAGACCAAGGTTGCCGCGGAGTCGATGCACGACGAGTACTATGCGCTCTGGGCGGAGAACGGCCTCAAACGACTCGCGGGCGGCGAAGTCGAGCGCCCGCGAGAAGGCCCCGAGAGCCCAAACGAAGGACAGATTCCGGGACCGCCCCGCGTCTCGAACGACGCCCTCGCCGCCCGGCTTCAGCCGATCGCCGAGCTCCATGCGAGCGCATATCCGTGGATCGCGCGTGCGGTGGACCTCCTGCGGATCGACGAGCGCGACGCCGCAACCGAAGAGCTGTTCGAGACCTATCTCCAATGGAGGCACGCCCAGGGCCGGCCGATTGCGCGGGCTGGCCTCGAATGCGTGGCCCGTGCGGACGGCCGAATCAACCCACCGATTTCGAGCGACGTCCGGCGGACACGCCTCGAGCTCTCGGAGAGCGAACGGGCGACGATCACGGCGGTCGCCGCGGCGCTGGGCGACATGGGGACTGCAGGTGGCTTCGCGGGGCCCGATTTCATCGAGACCTTGCCCAGGGCCTACGAGTGGCTCGTCGTGCCGGCCGCCAAGCGCCACGGCCTCGACCCCAATCTTCTGCTCGCGGTGATGCGCGTCGAGAGCGCATACCAGAAGCACATCGTGTCCTACGCGGGTGCGGTGGGGTTGATGCAGATCATGCCGCGCACCGGGCAGCTCATCGCGTACGCGCTCGGGCAAGACGACTTCACCCCCGCCGATTTGCTCGACCCTCGCGTGAACCTCGAGTTTGCGGCCTGGTACCTCGCTTCGCTGCTTGAGCGCTTCGATGGGCACTTGCCGCTCGCGATTGCCGCATACAACGGGGGCCCGCACAACGTTCGCCGCTGGATTCAGGAGAGCGCCCAGAACACTCCGCTGGACGTGCTACTCGAGCGAATTCCCTTCACGCAAACCCATCGGTATGTCCGAAAGGTTCTGGTGCACTATCGGGCCTATCGTCAGCAGCACGACCTGCCGATGCCGCAGCTTTCCGTTGCACTACCCGATCCGCGCGTCGATCCGCTAGCATTCTAGGCGAGCTATGGGAGACCAAGTCGACGCAGTGGTGATTGGGGCGGGCGTAGTGGGCCTTGCGTGCGCCTACGAGCTGTCTCGCCGCCTCGAGACCGTGATCGTGATCGAACGGGAGGTCGGCCCCGGGCGCGAGATCTCGAGCCGAAACAGCGGAGTCGTGCACGCAGGCATCTACTACCCGCAGGACTCACGCAAGACGAAGTTATGCATCGAGGGAAGAGAGCGTCTCTACGCCTGGTGCGAGGCGCGCGACGTGCCGCACAAGCATACGGGGAAGCTCATCGTCGCAACGAGCGCCGAGGACGAGGCGCGACTGAAGAAGATCGCGCAGCATGCGAGCGCAGTGGGTGCGGGGGATCTCCGCTTGATGAGTGGGGAGGAAGCCCGCGAACGAGAACCCGAGCTCCGGTGTGCGCTCGCCCTTCACTCACCCACGTCAGGGGTCGTGGACGTGCACGAGCTCATCGAGAGCCTGGTTCGCGAGATTCATGAGGCCGACGGCGCAACCGTCTACCAAACCGAGGTTCAACGCGTCGAACGGACCAAGGAAGGTTGGGTCATCCGAACGACCGACACGATGGGACGGGAGGCGGAGCTCGAAACCGCGCGCATCGTCAACGCGGCCGGTCTTTCGGCAATCGAGGTGGCTCGAGCCACCGGATTGCCTGATCAGGAGATCCCTTGGCAGCTCTACCCCTGCAAGGGATCGTACTTCGCGCTCGGCTCCGGCGCGCCGAAGACGCGCAACAGCTTGATCTACCCGCTGCCGCAAGGGGGCGGCCTCGGCGTGCACATCACTGCGGACATCTCGGGGGCGCGCAGAGCCGGCCCAGACGCCGAGTTCGTCGACACGATCGACTACACCGTGGACGAGTCGCGCGCAGAGCGCTTCGCGGAAGCCGTCGCTCGGTACCTCCCCGCGATCCGCCCCGAGCACTTGACGCCCGACTATAGTGGTATTCGCCCAAAGCTGGTCGGACCGGAGGGGGGCTTCGCGGACTTCGTGCTCGAGCAGCCATCCTCTCAACCGGGCGTGCTGCACCTGATTGGCATCGAATCTCCAGGGCTTACAGCCGCACTTGCCATCGGGGCGCGCGTGTCCGAGATGATCGGCTAAGGGGCTTGCGCAGCCGGCAACGGGTATGCATAACCCCGGCCCACGAAGGAGTGCCATGAGCCACCGACTCTTGATCATCGGCAGCGGACCTGCCGCCCATACTGCAGCGATTTACGCAGCACGCGCCGAGCTGAAGCCGGTCTTGTTCGAGGGCTTCATGGCGGGCGGCGTCGCCGCGGGCGGCCAGCTGACGACGACGACGGATGTGGAAAACTTCCCCGGGTTCCCCGAGGGGATCATGGGCCCCGATCTCACCGATCGATTCCGGGCGCAGTCCGAGCGGTTCGGCACGACGATCCACACCGAGACGATCAACGAGATCGACTTTTCGAGCCGGCCGTTCAAGTTCAAAGCGGATGCGCAAGAAGGCTCGGCCGACTCGGTGATCATCGCCACCGGCGCGACCGCCAAGCGTCTCGACATCCCGGGCGCGAATGACGGCGAGCTCTGGCAGCGCGGCATCTCGGCGTGTGCAGTCTGCGACGGCGCCCTCCCCGCGTTTCGCGATCAGCCGCTCGTCGTGATCGGCGGCGGTGACTCTGCTGTGGAAGAAGCGTCGTTTCTCACCAAGTACGGTTCGACGGTCTACATCGTCCATCGCCGAGACGAGCTTCGCGCATCGAAGATCATGCAGCAGCGCGCGCTCAACAACCCAAAGATCGAGATGCTCTGGTCGCAGGTCGTGACGGAAGCCAAGGGCAAGGATTTCCTCGAGGCGGTTCGGGTGAAAGACCTCAAGACCGGTGAAGAGCGGGACGTCCCGGCCGCCGGCCTCTTCTTCGCGATCGGCCACACGCCTAACACGGCGTTCCTGAACGACCAGATCGACACCGACGATCAGGGCTACATCGTCACGAAGCCCGACTCGACGCAGACCAACGTCCCGGGCGTGTTCGCCGCGGGCGACGTGCAAGATAAGAAGTGGCGCCAGGCAATCACTGCCGCGGGAACGGGCTGCATGGCGGCCCTCGAAGCGGAGCACTTCCTGGCTGGCGTCTAGCTCGCGTCGTTGCTAGCGCCGTTGCCGTTGCCATTACGGCGCTCGCGCTTCTGCTGCTTCTTTCGAACAGCCTGCGCTCGGCGCTCTTTGGTCTTGAGCGACGGTTTGCGGCCAGGGTGCGCGGCCTGCTCCTCATGATGCTCGTCGAAAGCGCCCGGCTGCTCCCCGAGCTCGAAGAACGCGACCTCGCGTTTGGCTCGCTCCCCGAGGCGAAGCGGGACGACGGCAGCACCCACACCGGCGCCGACGTACACGGCTCCCTTGGGGTCGTCGACGCCGCGCGAGCCGTAGAGCCCGTGAACGTACTTGTGGCCAGCGAGCTTTCCGACCGATAGCTCGTGAAGGCGCGCAACGGTGACCTGCCCCGCATGCGTGTGGCCGGAGAACACCAACGGAACCCCGCCCTCCCACAGGGCGTCGGCCTCTTCGCCAATGTGCGAAAGCCCAATGACGGGCAAGTCCGAGCGTAGGCCCTTCAACGCCTTCCGTTGGTCGGCGTGCCCGGTGTACGCGTCGTCCAGCCCAACGAGCTGCAGGCGCTGGTGGCCAACCTCCAACGTCGTGTGGGCATTGTCGAGGATCTCGGCTCCGCCCTTCTTCAATGCCTTGCGAACCGACTCTGCTCCAGCCCAGTGGTCATGGTTGCCGAGAGACGCAAACACCGGCGCATCGATCTTGCTGATCACATCGGTGAGGTCGTCGAGATAGACCTGGCTGTGGCAGACGAAATCGCCGGTGATGACTACGACGTCGGGCTGCCCCGCGTTGGTCATCGACACGGCATCGTATTGAACGGCCATCGGCGTCACACGGCCGACGTGCAGATCGGTGAGGTGCGCGACCCGCAAGCCTTCGAGGTGCTCCTGGAAACACTCTGGGCCTGCGAAGCGGCGAATGCGAAACCGCCGCGACGCGTCGTGCCACGGGTCGCGCTCACGCAATAGCTTCTTTCGAAACTTCCGGAGCCCGTCGATGGTGGCGCTGCGACCCATATTTAATTCACTGTAATCACTCGGCTCAATGCCCGCACGAATCGCGCTTGCGACGCTTTTGGCTCAGGCGTGCAAGAGGCACATCCGGGCCCTGCGGCTTTCCCTTGCGGCGCCGAAGACGCCACACGACGTACGCGCCTGCCGCAACGACGATCAACCCTGCCATGATTTCCTGCCACGGCATCCGCACACCCTATCCGTACCCGAGGAGGTGGCCGCCCTGATAGACGAGGAGGGAGGCCGCGTAGGCGAGCACCGTCATGTAGGTGAAGAGAAACACCGGCCATTTCCACGATCCGGACTCCCTTTTCACGACTGCGATTGTGCTCATGCACTGACAGGCGAGCAAGAAGAAGACCATCAATGAGACTCCGCTCAAGGGCGTCATCACCGGAGTTCCATCCGCATGCCTGGCGTCCTGAAGCGCCTGGCGCAGCGGCTTGTTCTCCTCGTCGGCCTCCCCGATGCCGAACACGACCCCGAGCGTCGACACGAACACCTCGCGCGCGGCAAACGCCCCGATGATGCCGACGCCGATCTGCCAGTCGAAGCCGATCGGTCGTAGAACCGGCTCGATGGCGTGACCAAATCGCCCACCGAGGCTTTGCGCGAGCTGCTCACGCGCCTCTTGGCCGTCGAGAAGCCGGAGCGCTGCTTCCCGCTGCGTGTCGGGAAGTGCGAGCCGTTCGACTCGCTCTCGCTCGAGGCTGTACTGCGCGGCAAGCTCGTCGGACTTCGGGAACGAAAGAAACGCCCAGAGGACGATGGTCATCGCCAAGATGATCGTGCCCGCATCGACGAGAAAGATGCGAAGCCGCCGCCACGCATTGATCCACAGAATGCGGGCGGAGGGCCACCGGTAGGGCGGCATCTCGAGCACGAAGGTCGGCGTCGGCCCCGGCAACACCGTTCGTCGAATCACGGCAGCAGCGGCGAGAGTCACCAGTACGGACAGGGTGTACATCGAGAACAGCGCGACGGCCCCGGCGCTGAACCAGCCGACCGACTCGCCCGCAAAGACGGTGCCGACGACGAGTATGAATATCGGAAGGCGCGCGCTGCACGACATCAAAGGAAGCGCCAGCATCGTCACGAGCCGATCGCGGCGCCGCTCGATCGTTCGCGTGGCCATGACCGCCGGGACGGCGCACGCAAAGCCGGAGAGGAGCGGCACGAAGGCCTTTCCGTGGAGACCCACGCTCTTCATCGGCCGATCGATGACGAACGCCACGCGCGCGAGATAGCCAGTGTCCTCGAGAAACCCGATGAAGAGGAACAGCATGAGGATCTGGGGGGCGAAGACGATGACATTGCCGACCCCGGCGATGATGCCCTGGACGACCAGGTCCTGAAACACCCCGTCCGGCAAGAGCGCCGTTGCCTGCGCCTGCAGAAATCCGGTCAGCGCTTCGATCGCCCCCATGAAGGGCTCGGCGCCTGCAAAAAGCGCCTCAAAGATGCTGAACATGACGACGGCAAACACGAGGAGCCCGCCGATCGGGTGGGTGAGAACGCGGTCGACCCGCTCGCTAAAGGGCACGTCGGGGACCCGGACCGAGCAGGCCTCCACGACTGCGGCATCCAGCCACGCGTAGCGTGCCCGGATGATCTCGAGATCGGGATTGCGACCCTGCTCTACGGCCCGTGCGTGGATTCGGTTCGTGGCCTCGCGCGCCGCTTTGGGCACTCCGACGAGACTGTCGTCGCCGAGCGAGAGCATGCACCAGAGGGCGAAGGCGCGAAGCTCGCTTGGCCGGGCGTTAGGGCGCCAGCCTACCATGAGCGGCGTGAGCTCGGCGATGTCGGATTCGAGCGCATCTCCGTAGCGGATGGTCGGTGGTGTCTGATCCCGGGAGGCCGCAAGGGCGGACTCGAGCGCGGCGCGCAAGTCGTCTAGCCCCTTACGCTTCGTGGCAACAACCGGAACCGCCGGCGCACCAAGGAGAGCCGAGAGGCGCTCGGTATCGATCCGAAGCCCGATCTTTTCGGCGGCATCCATCATGTTGAGCGCCACGACGACGGGGACGCCCGACTCGATGAGCTGCAGCGCGAGATAGAGCCCACGCTGGAGCGTCGTTGCGTCTACCACACAGACGACGGCTCGCGTTCGCTCCTCGACGAGTGCGCTGACGGCGAGCTGCTCCTCCGGAGAGCCCGCGGTCAGGCTGTACATCCCCGGCACGTCCACGAGCTCTACGTTCTGAGACGCGAGGGCAAGCGGTGCGCTCGTCCGGTCGACGGTCACCCCCGGGTAGTTGCCGACGTGGGCGCTACCGCCCGACATCGCGTTGAACAAGGTGCTCTTGCCGCAGTTCGGGTTGCCGACGATCAAGATTTGCGGCGTGGTATCCGCTTCGGTCACTCGCGCCCCTCAGACTGAACGGCGATCTTTGCGGCCTCGCTCCGGCGCACAGAAAGCGAGTAGTCCCGGAGCCGAAGCTCGAGCGGGTCGCCCAAGGGCGCCACCCGGACGACCCGGACCTCGGTCCCCGGAAGGAGCCCCAGTTCCATGAGGCGCCGCGACATCCGCCGATCGCAGTCGATCGACACGATTTCGGCAACTTGGCCGGGACGGAGATCCGCGAGGGAGGGGCTCACCGGCTACTGATAATGAATTTCTTTTTCGTCGGCAACCGCT
>JBATLA010000040.1:0-3245 GCA_049669945.1 Polyangiales bacterium
ACACCGGAGTGCTCAAGCTGTCGCTCGATGCCTCGAGCCGTGCGCGCACGCGTAGATAGGGTTTGTAGTTCGTCTCGCCGCCCGAGAGGAGCTCGGTGCCGATGTCGTATTCCTGATCCGTACGGGAGCCCAGATCGCACGCCGGGTCGGTGCAGTAGGTGAGCGAAACGGGAATCACGGAGTCGAGATCCCCAATGTCATCCGCAGTGAAGAACTCGAACGTCACCTTGCTGTCCGACGGCGTCGAGCCCGCCCAGCTCAAGGTGCCCCAGTCTGGACGCTCGGGCGGCATCTCGCAGACCACGTCGGAGTCGTAGGTATTCACGTAGAAGCCTGCACCGTAGCTCGCGCCTGCTTCCGGAACCATGACACGAACAGGTATCCTCGAAAGCTCGGCCGTTCCATCCGCGATGGCGACCAAGTCGAATTCGAACACCTGCGCGGAGGCCGCCGGGGGCACGATTGCGTTGCCCATCCGGAACGAGAAGCCGAGCTGGGTGTCGGCGAGACAGGCCTCGCAGGTGTCGGTACCCTGCCCGCCGAGGCAATTTTGAATGCCCGTGGTTGGACACGAGGTCGCGGTGACTGCCTTCACGAAACCAGCTTCGTCGACGGCGAGCGTCGACGGGTTGTCTTCGGGCTCCAAGGTGATGTCACGACGGGTATCGCCGACGAGCGAGCGAACGGCATCGAGAATCGCCGTGGAGAGGCCCGAGCCATCGCCATTGATGATCTCGAGGTACGGATCGCCAAATTGGTCGAGCGAGCCCGTCGCTTGGGCCATGGCGGTCACGTCAGGAATCGCGATCAACCCCCCGGAGTTCGGACTGACGACGTTGACGATCTTCACCCCTGCAGCAAGGAGCTCGGTCTCGACCTCCGTCCAAGTGAGCGGAAGGTTGGCCGTCATCCAGCTCGGGTCGCCGAGCGGGTGCAAGGTCTGGTTGTGGAAGCGGAGCTGGAAATTCCCGATACGATCGGCCACCGACTTGTCGGTGGCAACCGAGGCGTCGGAGACCGCGTAGTAGTCACCCGCAGGGAGCAAGCTCTCGGTGAACCGGCCCCAATAGTCGCCGCCCGTCCCCGGTCCTCCATCGCAGTTCAACGCAGCAAGCCCAGAGTCGAAGAGCGCCGTGTTCACCGTATGGTACGCGGAGCCTTCCCCGCTGATGAACATATCCGAGGGCGTGCCGAGCGAGAACTTGAAGAACGCGTCACGACCGTCGGCCCAGCATCCGGAGCCGCCACATCGGTTGCAGGCGAACTTATCCCAGGTCTGCGCGTCGTTGCCAAAGGTCACATTGCTTCCCATCACGGTCATCGACGTCTTCGAGAGGTCCCCGAGATCCCAAGCGGTAAACGGATCATTCGAGTAGAGCACGTTCGGGGACTGCAGGACCGGCGGCAGCATCGTGCCAGCGCCGAGGATCCCATCGAAAGGCGGGTTGCCGTAGGTGTGGCCGTTGTTCACGGGGCCGTTCCACATGTCCGCGTCGGTGACGAGGACGATGATCGGAAGGACGTTGTCCCGGAAACACGGGTAGCCCCAGCGTCCTGCAGGCGTCGATGGGCAAGCCCCGCGGTTGGGTACGAGATCGCCCAGCCCCTGCCCCGTGACGACGGAGTACAGCGCCTGAGTGGTCGCCTCCGGGTAGTCTTTGTTGCTGTCGGCAACGAACGCCGAGACCGCATCGACGACATGCTGGAGGTTGTCCGTCATGTCGAGGTAGTGGTGGTATGGCGCCATCACGTAGCGGTCGTTGTGCGGCAGATAGGAGACCTCCTTGAAGTCACCCACGCCGAGCCAGAGATCTGGAATTGCGCATCGCAACGCGCCGACGAGACCGGTGCCCGCACCATCCGGACAGCTGCCTGTGCTGACGAAAGTTCCCGTCGTCAGATCGGTGATGAGCTGCACCTGCTCGCCACGCATAGACCCGGTCGCATCCATCAGGATGTAGGCGTCGGCCTTCTGAATCTTTCCCGAGATGTTGATGTCCGCACGAATCGTGATGTCGGTATCGCTGTTGAAGTAGAGGGTCTGGTAGATCCCGTCGTTGCTTGCGTCCCCGTCGCAGGGGAGCCGCCAGCCAGGCCCAGCGCACTCGTCCGCCGGATCCGGAACGCCGTCGTTATCGGTGTCGACGATGCTTCCGCTACCCGGGTTGAGCGTGAGCCCCCCGTCGGTCGAGTTGTAGACGAGGTTCTGCTGGTTTGTCCCGGAGAGGTCGATCTGATCAGGGAGATCATACGCAACGTTGCAAGTCGGATCACCGCTCCCGCACGCCGCCGGCTGCGCCACCAGGGCGCCATCAGCTGCGCCGGTAAAAGTGGGGTCGCCACCCTGGCAGGCAGGCAAGGCAACCGCGAAAAAGAAAAGAACGAATGGAGTGAGGGGTTGGGTTTTCACGTTGCCTCCTAAGGTGCTGTCCCGGCCTGACAGCTGGGGGGGTTGCCGCTGCGAGATGCGGCGCAGACTTGTTGGAGCGGGCAGTCGGTCACCTGGTCACAGGAGCCGCTGATCGGGACGCATTCGCCCCGCCCATCCTGCCGGAGCGCGACGCATTCGAAGCCGCTGTCGCATTCATTGCCGGTACAAAGTCCGAAATCACCGCAGGCTGCCGTGATGCCACTGGCACCCGCCTCGCAAACCGGCGCCGGGCCACCGCAGTCCGCGTTTTCGCAAGGCTGTCCGGAGCTGCCGAGCTCGCCCGCGCACTCTTTCACACCGTCGTCGTCGATGTCGGCACAGAACGCGCCAAAGCCGGCACAGTCTTCGTCCTGGTGGCAAGTGCGGAACACCCGTACGCAGAAGTTGGCGGTCGGGGTGGTGCTGCACACGTAGTTCTTCGGGCAATCCAAATAGTCGTCGCAAGGCACTCTGCGATCGACGCAACTTCCGCCCTCACAGGAGAACCCTGGCACGCAGTCGTAAGCCTCCGTGCTCGGAGTACAGCCAGGAGACGTGCGCACACAGCGCTTGCCCCCCGCGCCGACGGAGATGCAGTCGTAGTCGCTCGTGTTGGGACACTCGGCGTCGGTACCGCAGGATCCCCCCCGAGAGGGCTGGCACGCTTTGATCGCTGCGCCTCCATGGGTCTCACAGCCGGACGGAATGCAGACGTAGCCGCTGAACGCGCAGTCGTCGTCGGTGTCGCACAGGAATCGATCCGGGCAGCTGTGGCAGAGCGCATTGGTCGCACACGCACCCATCGAACCGCCCATGCCTGCGCTTCCTCCAGTGC
>JBATLA010000041.1:0-5666 GCA_049669945.1 Polyangiales bacterium
CTCATGACGAGGACCGGCTTTCCGAGGGACGGCGCCTCCTCCTGGACGCCGCCCGAGTCGGTCAGAATCACGTGAGCGCGTTTCATCTGTTCGACGAACCCGCCGTACTCGAGTGGTTCGAGCAACTCGATGCGGGGGTGATTGCTCAATAGTGGCAAGACGACATCCCTCACAGCCGGGTTCAGGTGCACTGGATAGACGGCGTGGAGGTCTGGAAACTTCTCCACCAGGCGGAGCACGGCGCGGCACACGTTCCTCATCGGCTCGCCGAGGTTTTCCCGGCGGTGGGCCGTGATCAGAAGTCGACGCCCGCCCGATTCGGGGGGGGCGGTATCTCCAGACCTGAGCCCAAGCGTCAAAAAGAGCGCGTCGATGCCGGTGTTTCCCGTTACCTGAATCGTATCCTCGTTCACCCCTTCACGCATCAGCCTTTCGCGCGCCAGCGTCGTAGGGGCGAAGTGGACATCGGCGAGCTGAGAAGTGAGCTTCCGGTTCATCTCTTCGGGAAAAGGCTGGCGTTTGTCGTAGGTCCGCAGTCCGGCTTCGACGTGAGCGACTGGCACCTGGTTGTAAAACGCTGCCATCGCCCCCGCGAGAGTGGTCGTGGTGTCACCCTGCACCACCACCCAGCCGGGCTTCACTCGCGCGATCACATCGTATAGACCGTTCAGCGCCGACGTCGTGACGTACCGCAAGTCCTGATTGGGTTTCATGATGTCGAGGTCAACGTCGACCGAGATGTTGAAGACGCCAAGCATCTGATTGAGCATCTCTCGGTGCTGGCCCGTGGCGACGACGATCGTTTCGAACTCGTTTGGACGACTGCGAGCACCAATCACGAGCGGAGCCAGCTTGATGACCTCCGGGCGCGTACCCATGACGATCAGGATCTTGGTCTTCCTAGGCATCCGCGGCATCCGTGCTCGTCGTGCTTTCTTTTGCACCGGGGCGTGCGAGGCTGATCAGCAAATGGAAGATGAACTGGACGTTCGTCACGAGGTATCGTTTCCATAGCCGACGCGGCTCCTGAAGGAGTCTGAAGAACCACTCCATCCCGATGCGCTGTAGCCACAGGGGTGCGCGGCGGGACACGCCGGCGATTACGTCGAAGCTCCCTCCGACGGGGATCGCGAGCTCGACTCCGAGATCGTCCCAATTGTTCTCGATGAACTCCTCTTGAAGGGGCACGCCCATGCCGACGACCAAGATCTTCGCTCGGCTTTCGCGAATCTCCCGCGCACGGGCTCCGGCCTCAGCCGCATCGAAGTAGCCGTCCGCGGCGCCACAGATTCGAAGTCCCGGATGACGCTCGGCGAGTCGCTCGGCGACCATCTTGATCACTTCGGGCCGCGCGCCGAGAAAGTAGATGCCGAAGTCCTCTTCCGTTGCAACGGTGCACAGCTCGTCGATGAGATCGATGCCAGTGACCCGTTCTGGGAGCGGCGCGCCCTGCAGGTGCGATGCCCAGACCAGGGGCTGGCCATCCGCGACGACTAGCGAAGCCCGATCGATGAAGGCCTGGAGCTTCGGGTCGGACCTCATCATCATGAGAATCGCCACGTTGACCGTGCAAATGTATCCGCGACGACCGCTATGGATCCACTCGCGCGCCCAATCGGCGGCACCCCGCAAGGTGGTGGCATCAAGCTCGCAGTTGAGCACCTTGACCGACTTCATGACGCAACCTCGTTCCACAAGAGAATCCCGTCGATGAAAAACTTCGTGGCCCAATTCGGGTAGGAAAGCGGAGCGTATGAACCCCAGATCGGATGGGAGCCCTTGATGGCGCCACGGATCGCAGGATTGACAGCCGTCAGATCCTGGTGCTGCATGACGAATGTCAAGCTCCGCTCGGCCGCATCCAGATAGCGCGCAGACCCCGTGGAGCGGTAGAGCTTCAGCCAGATGATCGCCAGCTGACAGTTTCCGGTCAGACAACAGTAGCGTGCGGCGGGCCGACCGCCTTCGGTGATTTGCCCAGGGATCCAGCCGTCTTCCCGTACGTGTTCGAGAGCGGCGTTGGCAGCGCGTACTGCGGCCTGCTCGTAGCGCGCCTCCTCGAGTAAGCGGCCCGATTCGAGGAAGCCGCGAATCGCATACGCAATCGTGTGCGTGAAAGGTGCCGAGCCTGGCTCGAAGGCGCAGCTTCCGAAATAGCCACCGTTCTCCTGAGTGAGCGCCCAATCGAGATTCTTTCGTGCTGCCGCTTCGACCCCGGGATCGAGAGCGATCCGTTGGCACTCGAGCATCGCCCACGCCACGCGCGTGTTGTAGGTATGTGGCGTTTGAAGGTGTGTGTTTCTTCGCCAGGCTCCGTCATCATCGAGGCGGTCCACGAGCCAGGCGGCCGCCCGAACGGCCGCGTCACGGAAACGAGCATCCCCTGTCTCTTCATAAGCGCGTACATATCCCAGCAGCACTTGACCGGTATCAAAGACAATACCCTCGTCCGGTTGGTACTCGGGGTTCGCAATCGAGCCGTCCGGTTCTTGCACCTCGCACAGCCAGTTTGACACCGTGCGGGCGAGGTCTGCGGCCTCGGAGTCCCCGCGTTGCCGCGCAATCTCGAACAAAGTGATCGCGATGTAGCCCGACGTCTCGCGGTACGAAGGTCTCCAACCACCGCGAATGGAGTAGCCGTAGCTCACACCGTCGTCGGGCGTTGCCGCCTGGGCTTGCTTGAGCCATTCCACTGCCGCCAGGAGATGGTCGTCTCGCTTCTGACACGGCGACCGGGCTCCGACTGCATCGCGAAGAACGCGCCCCATGAAAGGGGGGCTCGAGCGCAGAAGTCTTCGAGCAGCAATGCCTGGGGTGTCTGGAGCGGAAAGCATGAGTGAGTCGAGGGCCAGAGTTTGGAGCTGGTCACAGTATCGTGGACGGCTTTGGGGCGCAATCGGGGTATCGCAACCCAAAGCTGACAACTCGGGCTTCCTTGTAATCCAAGTAACACTCCGTATCTGGCCGGGACACGCTGCGGAAATATTCCCCCCGGGGAGGCTCGTGTTCAGCGCTCCGTGCGCTTCCACCCTCGTTCGCGGCGACCGACGAGGAACGACAGATAAAGCGGCACTTTCCAGATCAAATAAACCGGCACGAGCAGTAGGTAGCGGAACGGAACGGCCTTTCGTCCGTAACGCGCCCATCCGATACCGACGCCTAGGCCTACGATGGCAAGGGCGCTGCCGGCGATCCAAAGCGGGGCAGTCGAGCCTCCGAAGAAAACCAGTCCGATAGCGACGGCCAGAACCAGCACCAAAAGGCCCACGAGCAACGCCAATGGTGGCACGATCAGGTCGGCACCCATCGCAATCAAGCCGAGCCTGCGTTGGACGACCCCTTCGCGCAATAGCCGGGGCCCTTGGTGCAAGAGGGTCGCCAGGTGTCCGTGCTCCCAGCGTCTCCGTTGCTGCATCGCCGCACGGCGCGAGCCCGGAAGATCACTTCGCACCCCAGCATCAATACAGAACAACGGCTCGTGCCCCAGCAGTGCGAGCTCGATACCCATGGTCAAGTCCTCGACGATACTCGGGCCGAGGCCGGGAGCTGTGCGTATCACGGTCCACGGAAACGCCATCCCCGTCCCATCCAATTGGCAGGGCTGGTTCAAGCGGCGGAGACCGCGAGGTCTCACACGGTTTCGCACTAGAAAGGCGAGGGCGGAGATCATCGAGATCGGCGAACGGTTGGTGGGTTGCAGAACGTAGTCCGCTTGTATGGGTCTGTTCGTTTCGACGGCATTTCGAACGAGGGCGTCGATGGAGCCCGGGCTCAGGCGGCAGTCGGCATCGACCACGATGAGCACGTCGGGAGGGTTCGGCGTCAAATGCCCGATCCCATGCGTCAAGGCGTATCCCTTGCCTCGTCGCTCGTCGTCCAATCGCTCGATGACTTCGGCGCCGGCCGACCTGGCGAGTTGTGCGGTGTCATCGTTGCAGTTGTCCGCGACGACCAGAATCCGATCGTTGGGACCGAGTTGAGACTGCACGTCGACCAAGGTCGCACCGATTCCCGCCGCTTCGTCGTGCGCTGGAACCATGACGACGACGGAGATGTCGGAGGGTCTCGTCGCTGTCCGTCCGGCACGAAGAAACAAGCTCGCGAAGCACTCCACGAAGAAGATCGACGCGGGGAATGCGAGGACCGTCGCCGCCACGGCCACTAGGATCGTCAACAAGGTCACGACTCAATGACTATAGCCAGACAGCAGGCTTGCGACACAGGAATCGAGTCCCTTCGCTGGCGACCGGTAGGACTATCTGGTGAGAACCCCTCGAGCGTGTCATCATCCAAGAGTAGTGCAGATGAAGCGGGCCGGCACGAAGGCAGGGTGAGCAGCGTGTTGGCGGTATCGTGGATGCTCGAGGATTTGTGAGCCGGACGTGCGATATTTCTCCGACGGCAACCTACTAAGCGTCCTCGCATTCTTCATCTGGATCCCAGTCACGTATTATGGAGTCTGGCGGTGGCCTCCTGCGAAGGCGACCGCGACTTTGTTTCTCGGCGGCCTGCTTCTGCTCCCAGAGAAGGTGTTCTTCAAGCCTCCCGGGCTGCCGGACTTCTCAAAGCTCGAGATCATTCCCTTCTGGATTCTCATCTGGGTTGCCGTATTTCATCGCGAGCGGTTCGCATCGGCACCCAAGAGCCGGTGGTTCAGGCTCTCCGTGGTCGTACTCCTGTTGGGATCCATCGTGACCGTCTTCTTGAACACCGACGGATACCGCATTGGCTCAACCGACTTTCCCGGACACGTTCCGTACGACGCCGTTCATGCCGTCCTGGTCTCGCTACTGACGGTCGTCCTTCCATTCTACCTGGGCGCGATCATGTTTCGGAGCTCAGGGGAGCTTAGGGTGCTCCTAGTGAGCGTCGTCATGGCGTCCCTTCTTTATACGCCTCTTCAGTACCTCGAAATGCTTCTGAGCCCGCAGCTCCACAGGTGGGTGTACGGTTTCCATCAGCACGCATTCATACAAGTGATTCGTGACGGAGGTTATCGTCCCATGGTGTTCATGAAGCACGGACTTGCCGTGGCGCTCTTCACGGTGCTCGCCGTGATCGCCGCGGCGGGCTTATACAGGGGCAAAGTCAGCATCGGTCGATTTCGTGGATCTTGGACTGCGCTCTACCTTTTCGTCACCCTCAGCTTGTCGAGAAGCCTGGCGTCGCTGCTCTACGGGTTCATGGCCTTGCCGCTCGTACTCTTGACGTCACCTCGCTTCCAAGCGAAGGTTGCGGCCGCGCTCGTCGCGCTCTTGTTGTTCTACCCCATCGCTCGGGCCAATGACCTGGTTCCAGTCGACGCGCTCGAAGCCTGGGTGGAAGAAAACTACGGGCTTGAACGGGCGAGATCGATGACCTTCCGCTTCAACAACGAGGAGCCCCAACTAGACCGGGCGATGGAACGAGCCTGGTTCGGATGGGGAAGCTATTGCCGCGCCTGCGTGTACAAAGAATATTCCGAAGGGGGCGCGCCAGAAACGGTTCGCGATGGCGCCTGGATTATCCGACTCGGTGATCACGGAATCGTCGGCTTCGTAGCGGCGTTCAGCCTGCTCTTTTTTCCAGTGTTTGCCCTCGCCAGACGCATGAAATACGTCTATCGAGCGTCCAACCGACGCCTTCTCGCGGTGCTCGGGCTCATGGTGGGCTTCTGCGCGCTCGAT
>JBATLA010000042.1:0-16345 GCA_049669945.1 Polyangiales bacterium
GCTTCCGAACGTCCCACTGCCCGAGCCGCCGCTTCGAATCTGCGACTGCAGCTGGGCCACCTGTTGCTGAAGTGCCTGGACCCGTGGGTGATCATCGGACAGCGACGCGCGCGCGCTGACCAACTCCTGCCGCAAGCGTTCGTAGGTGGCCCGCTCTGGAGAGCTTCCAGACGACACCATGCTGGTCTTCGGAATCGTGGCGAGCTGCGACTCGAGGCTTGCGACTCGAGCTTCGAGTGCGCGAATCTCCGATTCGGCTAGCTGACTATCCGAGCGCAGGCCTGCTGCGGAGGTGACGAGCGACATTTGCTCAGTCGACAAGTGCGAGATGCCGTGAGTCTCGCGAAATTCGTTGTAACGCCGTCGAGCCACTTCGGCTTGGTCCTCGGAAGCTTCAATTCGCTTGGCAATCTGACCGATCTCCTGCTCGATTCGCCGCGCATGTCGCTCGCGGTGGTATGTCAGAAAAACGTCAGTTACGAGGTGCGCGAAATCGGCCGCGTCCCCAGGCGTTTTGCCGTAGACGCTGACCAGTACCGTCTCGGCACGCCGATCGAACTCGTACTCGATCTTTGCTGCGACCGCCGCGATGCTCCCTTCGGAGCCTCTCTCGTCGCGAATTCTCCGAAGTACGGACTCGCGGTGCAGCGCATTCGCCGCTGGCTCAAGGGCGTGCCCGGTCGAGAAGTCATAGCCGGCGAGATGAAGGCCTCCTTCGTACTTGAGGACAACCGTCGTGCGATAGACGTTCCCCATCATGACCTTGGCCCAGAACAAGCCGAGGACCGTTCCCACGACCGCCGCGCCGATCAGCCAGAACCTTCCATTCCAAAGTGCGCGACGAACCCGAAGCGGATCCACCGGCCAACCCGGCCGCTTCCCTGCGCCCGATTCATCCGACACTCCACCTAGATCATCCACGCCGGCCCCTCCCTGTCGTCAGTACGCATTCTTGCGCGCGCCGGATCCAAATACCGTCATGAAGATGATCTGTAGGTCCCAAAGCAGGCTCCAATTGCGAATATAGTCGAGATCGTGCTCGACCCTCTTTTCCATCTTTTCGAGCGTGTCCGTCTCGCCCCGCCAGCCGTTGACCTGCGCCCAGCCCGTGATTCCGGGCTTGACCTTGTGACGAAGCATGTAGCCCCGTACCTTCTTCCGATAGAGCTCGTTGTGAGCAACCGCGTGGGGCCTCGGCCCGACGATGCTCATGCTCCCGGCCATGACGTTGAGGAACTGTGGAAGCTCGTCGAGGTTGGTACGCCGCAAGAACGCCCCAAACCGCGTGATGCGAGGGTCGTCCTTGGTCGCTTGCTTGATCTCGGCGCCGTCCTCCGTGACCGACATCGACCGAAACTTGAGCACGTCGATGACCTCCCCGTTCAAACCGTAGCGGCGCTGCCTGAACAAGGCCGGCCCCGGCGACGTGAGCTTCACACAAAGCGCGATGATCAGCATCGGTATCGCGATGATCAGCAGAATCAGGCTGCCGACCACGATGTCCTCGAGGCGCTTCAACCAGCCGTCGACGCCGTAGAATGGCGTCTCGTGCAGGCTCATCGTGGGTACGCCACCTAGTGTGACCCAGCGAGCATGCAGTAGGTCGAAGACGAAGAAATCGGCAGCGAGGTACACCGACGCGGTCGTATCGGAGAGCTTCCGCAGGAGCTGGTTGATCCGTGGCTCGGCGCGCAGCGGGAAAGCGATGTAGATGAGGTCGATCTCGCCCGCTGTGGCCGCCTCGACCAAGTCACTCAACGTGCCGGCGCGTGTCCCGAGCTCGGGAGAGATCGGATGGCAGCGCTCTTCATCGCGATCGTCGTAGAACCCGTACGCGTGAAGACCGAGCGAGGGGACCGCCTTCATCTGCATCGCCAGCTCCTCACCGATCTCGGTCATGCCGACGATCGCGGCTGCACGCGTGTTGTACCCTCGAGCTCTGAGCTCGCGAAGCATCAACGTGGCGGCCGTACGCCAAATCGAGATCAGAAAAGGCGCGATGATGAACCACGACGAGACGACCACGCGGGAATACGTCTCGGATTGCTTCGAGATGAAAAGCAGGAAGAGCAAGACGGGTACGACGCCGGCAATCCAACCTGCCCAGATGCGCATCAGCTGTGCGCGAAGGCGGGCGCCGCGCGCGCTTTCGTACACGCTGAGCGACTGGCCTATCACGAGGAAAAGGACCGCTGCAATGGTGGCCGCAATCCACGCCCTCTGGTCCCAGACTTCGGCGCGCGCATAGGTGGGTAACCACAACGCGACATAGATGAGGACCAGGTCGACGAGGCGCATCAGGGGCGCAAGCTCGGCGTCGGAATCGCCGCCCCACCCTGTTAGTTTGTTGTTCGTCATCGGGCGTCGAACAGTATAGGGCGCTCGCGACCGTTTCTCACTTCAACCTGCAAAGGGCGAGGAATCGACCAATGTGCCCCAGCTCACGATTATTGATATCGGCGAACGCATGGACGGCCGGCTGCCCCGACTTTTTGTGGACCTGGCTACCTCGGGGCAAGCTCGAACCGCGAGGTTGCCGCAATAAACGGGTCAGAGGCGGACCCCGCTGGCTTGGTGCTCCCGTGGAGAAGCACTCGGTAGATGCCCGGCTCGACGTCGGCCGGGATCTGCCAGTCGACGGACACCGTGAAGGCCTCGTTGATTGGCGGCGGCGGGACGGCAAATGGATCGAGAGGGTCGTACGGTGGAATCACACGGCTCGCCTGCGTCCACCTCGCCTGCGTGGACCAATCCGCTTCGGTGGCGACGGTCGTCCAGCCGTCATCCACCTGACGCTGTACTTCGAAGTAGGGCGCGCCCCCGAGCGGCGCGTTGTCGGGGTGGCCCGTCCAGAAGGAGGTCGAGACCGTTTCACCCGGTTCGTAGAGAGGCTCGGGTTGCACGATGACGTCCCCGAACGCGCCTTGTTCCGGCGGCTCATCGAAGTCGTTGCCGACCCGTTGAGAGTCCACTTCACCTCTGAGGTCTCCCTGCTCGTCCGAACCGGGCGCGGGCGTTCCCTCCGCGAGCGCGCGGGCCAATCTAGCGAGCTCCTGGCGGAATCCGGGGAGGGTCCACGGTCCGAACAGCGTGTGCCCGCCTTCGTATTGCTGGACGGCGTATTCTTCGGGCGTGGTGATGTACCCCGCATAGTCGTTCGAGTAGCCGGCAATGACGACATGACTGACTTCGTCGCCCAATATGTTCGAGATCGTTTCGCGCATCCGGCGCCCCGACATCGTGGTGACCTCACTCGGGACGAACACGAGGGCGAGCTGCCCAAGCTTGGCAACGCCAATGGGCAGAGGCGGCTGCGCTGCCTTCGGATAGAGCACGGGTTTAGGCGCTTGGCAGGCCCGCATTTCGTCCGTCACTGGCGGGGGCATGAGAACGAGCTGGACCAAGGTCTCGATCGACTCATCCTGCTCGAGCATCCCTTCCATGAAGATTGGATGGCCCCCACCATCTTCGGTGGAGCCACCGGCGAACGAATACCCATACGCTGGAAAGCACGTTCGTTGGGAGCCCGCGCCGGTAAACTCGTCGGAAACCTCGAGGTCGGTGAAGTCCACCAAGGTGAACCGGTGGTCAACGCCCCCGCTGAGCGGCTCTGAGGCACCGTCATAGAGCGCCATCGCCGCGTCGAGCTGACGCTGTCCGATGATACTGGCGCTCTCGTAGTCGGTGTCGCCCGGACCCGTATTGTCGAGGTTGAGGTTGCCGGTGACGTCTCCACAGTTGCTTTGCGCGAACGCAGCAACGACGCCGTCGGTCGTCTCGGCACGCGCCCGAAGCAGCTTCTCCATCTCGATCGCCGCGAAGCCCTTGTGGTCCGCAGAGACGAGTGAGTTGTTGAACGTGAGCGAGGTCGGATGAACCGCGAACCAGCTCAAGGCCCCGATCACCCCATCGTCTCGCTCGAACTTCAGCAGAACCATTTCTTTGTCGGTGTCGTTCTCGTATCGGCTGCGCTCGTCGTCGGGGTTCTGCCGATACGCCACCGCCGAACGGTTGGCGCCAGCGTCGTCGACCGAACCTTCCCCGAGCAAGATGCGACCTGGCCGAAGATCCTCATGGGCGTCCTCGATCGCCTGCGTGACTCCGTTCACCACGGCCTCGAAGTAGGCTTCCCGGTACGCGCCGTCGTGCCGAAAGCCTCCTGGGCTCGAATGTGTGTGGGTGGCGCTGACAACCACGTTGTCGACACTGTAGAGGTCTCCGTGCTTGGCCTGGAGGTTGTCGACGACCGAAAGGCGCACCTCCTGCGAGACGTTGAGCAGGTCGGTCACGACAAAGACGAGCCTCTTGCCCCCATCGATGTCGCCGATGATGAATGCCCTGGCGTTGAGCCGGGTGTGGACGCCGTTCGCGATGTGTGTGGGCTGCGAATAGCCCGTGAACGGCACATCGACGATGGGACCGGTGATGTCAGCTGAGCCGCTCCCGATCAAATACTTCGACTCCGCCGGCTCGGAGCTCGAGCACCCGGAGCCGGCGAGCGCGCCCGCAACGAGCACTAGGATCGACGTGAGACATCTGACGGGCAATCTGGACGGGTTCACTGTACACACCCCTTCGCGGCTAACTATGATTTGCGCGAATAGCGGCGGAGTCAATCGTTCCGGATCTGGCGCATCTTCCGAAGTGCCGCGAACTTCGCCGGATCCACGGGATGCACCGTGACACGGCCGGTAGCGAAGGCTCGCTCGAACGCCGCGTCGACGAGGGCAACCGGCGTCGTAACGGTCCGGTACAGCACGCCGTTGATCTCGACAGGTGCGATTTCGGAGCTGGGATCATCCTCCATGCGAGTGCGGTCGGCGAGGCACAGCAGATGTGTCTCAGCGGGAAAGCTCCGCATGGCGAACTGAATCTCGATGTGCGTCGTGAACTGCGGGTGGCGCATCAAGGCGCCGCGTGAGGTCGCGCCCACTGCATCGAGCTGCGTGGCCACGAATGCTGGGCCCAGGGTGTCACCCGGCTCGACGAGTGCGGCATGCTGGCTGTCCGGGAGCGTGCGCGACGGGTCCCGACATTCGATCCAAGCCAGCTTCTCCGCCAAGTGCATGGTGAAACCAAACATCTCGAAGCTGTCATCTCCAGGCACCGAATCCTCGTAGAGCGAGCGCCAGCCTGCCATCTCCGCGTGATCGACGAGCGGCTGATTGGGGATCGAATGAGCATGTGCGACGAGCCGATCGGTCCCCTCGAAGCGCGTGTCGAGCCACCACGATGCACCATCCGAACGATAGCTAGCCTCGAACTCGATCGCCCGCTCGAGCGGCAAGCTCTGCTTCATCGTGACGTCCACGGAACATGGAAAGGTTCGTGCATCTTCGTGGGCGGTGATCCGCTCGACGATAGGCAGCGTGCGAACGAATGCGTGGTGGCCTCCGTGGAGTCGCCCCGGAGGCCCCTCGAGCGCGGCACCGAAGCTCATCTGGCCGCGCGCCCGTACCTGTCGATCAGGTCGTTCGGTCTCATCGAACTCGATGATCAAGCGCTTCAGGGCGTCGTGGATGGGCATGTCGGGTGTCAACAGCGCGAACCGGTAGATAGCGCATCCGGCGGCGCGCCGCTTGTCGAAGTCCGTTGGGTTGCGGAGCACGAATTGAAAGACGGGGCGCCCTCGTTGAGGACGCCCCGCGCGTTCGGAAGTCTTCGGAATCTCAATCGAAGTCGGCGACGATCGTGCCGTCCCAGACTCCCCGAATGCTTCCAACGAGAAGGGTCACCCCGTCGAACTCGAGCGAAAGCGCGCCGTCCTCGAGCGTGCCGGAGATCGCTAGGACATTGGGTCGATTGTTCAAGACAATCGTGATGTCGCCCTCCACCGCGCCGTCCTCGTCGACCGCGGCATCGACTGTATAGTCGAGGAAGTTGTTCGGCAAGGCGCAGCGGCCGTCACCCGCAAGCACGCCCTCGCTGACGGAAACCGCCACATCGCCCGTGCAGCCGACCTCGAGAGGCGCCTCGTTCGAGTTCAAGTCGTCGACGATGAGATCGATGACAATCTCGCCGACGGTGTCGCCCGCGAAAGCCTCGACTTCGCAAATGCTCGAGCAGCCGTCGCCATCTTCGCCGTTGCCGTCGTCGCACGCCTCGCCGTCGTCGACCAAGCCGTCGCCACAGAAGGGCTCGTCGAGAACGAGCTCTTCCTCATCGTCCACATCGTCGTCATTCTCGACCAGGTCATCTTGCTCGTCGTCGTTCTGGTCGTCGTCGTTGACGCCTTCTTCCTCGCCAAGCTCATCGGTGAATCCGGGGTCGCCCTCGAGTGGGTCGGCTCCGGAAGCACCGCATGCCATTGCAAGGATCGCGAGAAGGCCGATGAGAATCGTGTTGAGGATGTTCTTCTTCATGGTGTCTCTCCTGTTGGGGGGGCGGGAATCAAATCCGCTCTTCAGTGGGCCCTACGCCGGGGAGACAGCTTTGGATTAAGTCGATTTCGCCTGGCTGTGCGTGGCGGCGTGTAGCAGCACCAACAACGGCGCGGGTCGAATGGAAGGCGATGGCGGGAATCCCGGCGTGGGGGGCTCGGGCGGAGACGTTCACGTACGACGGCGCCCCGATGCTGACACCGGATGCCCCGGAAGAAGGCGACTGCGTCCAGAGGCTCTGAGCGCGCAGCGTACGGCCACCTAGGGTCGGGGCGCGTATTGGCAGCGACGCTCGTACTTCGCCGCGTTGTGCGCCTTGAGCTTCTTCGTCTGGGTGATGAGGACGGGGATTGACATGGGGAGCACCCACCAAAACACGCTCCCGACGACGATGCCGCCGATGGCCCCGCCACGTTTGCCCTTGGGGCAGGGCTCCGGGACGGAATACGAGACCGGCAGCGCGGGGGGCTCGCTCGTGACGGTCTCCTGCGCCCGAGCGAGTCGCGGCGTCAACGAGCCCGAAAGCAAGTACAACGCGACTAGGCCGCTGGATATCAATATGCGTACCTGTTTCATCATGCCTCGCTACTCCACGATTCGGATGAGATGTGTCGGAGCCGAAGTCAAGTGGGTGTCGTCGATGGCCCTTAGCGACGCTCTGATGTCGCCCTCGCGCGCGTGATGCGTGAGGATCGCGATCGTGGCGGTGCCCTCCTCCCCGGACTCGACATCCTGGATCATCTTCTCGATCGAGATGCCAGCATCCCCAAGCTTTCCAGACAGCGAAGCGAGCACACCGGACTGGTCACGCACCGAGAAGCGGAGGTAGTACCGTGAGGAAAGATCGTCGAGCGGCTGAATCCGCTGCTCACCTTCGACTGGCAGGTACCAAGTCCTCATGGGCGCTCCGGCGACTAGATTCCTCGCAATGTCGATGATGTCGCCCGCCACGCTGGTCGCCGTGGGAGCGGCACCTGCACCGAGGCCGGAAAGGAAGCTCGGCCCGACCATCTCGCCTTGGATGGCCACGGCGTTGAGGGCGCCATCCACGTGCGCCAGCGGATCGCTTTGGGGCACGAGCGCGGGGTGAACTCGCAAGTCCAGCGCGCCAGAATCCACGCGCTCCGCGAAAGCGAGCGGGCGGATCACATAGCCGAATTTCCGGGCGTATTGGATGTCGCGCGGATCGACACCGTCGATACCCTCGGTGGGGATCTGGGCCGGAAGCACGTGGGCACCAAAGGCCAAGCCAGCAATCAGCGCTAGCTTGTGGCCGGCGTCACCACCTGTAATGTCGAGTGTCGGATCCGCCTCCGCAAACCCGGCATCTTGCGCAGCTTTCAGCGCATCCGAGAACGCGGCGCCTTCGTTGGCCATACTCGACAGGATGTAGTTGCTCGTGCCGTTGATGATGCCGCGAACGGAGCGCAGCCGATCGGATGCCAGCGACTCGCGAATCACGCGGATGACGGGAATGGCGCCGGCCACCGCCGCTTCGAAATAGAGGTCGCAGCCGTTGGTCTCCGCAAGAGCGAACAAGGATGCTCCTCGCTCCGCGAGCAACGCCTTGTTGGCCGTGACGACGTGCTTCTTCGCTTGTAGTGCCGCGCGAACGAGCCGATCCGCGACGTCGACGCCGCCGATCAGCTCGACGACGATATCCACGTCTTCGCGCTCGGGGATCTCGAATGCGTCTTGGAGCAGCGCGACGGCAGGGTCTAGTGCGCGAACGAGCTCGAGCCGGGCAGCATCCATGTCCGCCACCGCAGTGAGTCTGATAGGGGCGCCTGTCCGCGCGCGGATGACGTCCGCGTGCTCATTCAAGGCCCTCACCAGGCCTTCTCCGATCACCCCACATCCACAGAGCCCAACCCGAATTTCGCGTTCCAATCCATCACCTCCGAGAGGCCGTCACGGTAGCACGCCGCCCGGGCGAGCCCAGTGTAAGGGCCAGAACTATGGCCGTTGCGCTGCCGCCACCGAGCACGATTGAGCGGCCGTGCTCGCCGTCACGCCAGTCCGGAGAGCTTTGTGCGATACTGCACCCGATGATCGCGAGACACCACATCCTATCGATTGTCGCGTTGACGATGCTCGTTGAGCTCCCGGCGGCTGCGTCCGATCGCTGCACCATTTCCTATCGTCTGGACGCTTCGCTACAGGTGACCGACACCTATTTGCGAAAGGGTGATGTTCTCGTGAACAAGCTCCCGGGGTCGCTCGTCATCGAGTTCCAACGGGAAAATGACGGCCCAATCACGGACGGCAAGGTCAAGGTCCTCCACTTCGCTGTGCTCGAGCAGTTCAAAATCGATACCCTCGTCGACGTCACCACGACGCTCCACCACTTCGCGCCGACATGCAACGGCACACACAAGCCGACCTGGCGTAGCCCCGCCGACGAGGGATTTCCCGTCGAATGCCGCTATACCGGAAACGAAAAGGCGGTGGCCGTGGGTAGGCTCTCCCGTGACGACGAGGCGATCACCTGGGCCAAGTGTAAGGCCGCGGAAAGCTACTGGGCCAAGAGCCGCGATGCCTACGTCGTGTCGGACGAAAGCAAGGGGCGCGGGTGCCTCGACGAGATGCACGCCGTCGGCAACGTGCGCTGCGATGGAAAGCTCGCTTGCAAGCTGGGAGGCTTGAAACCTGGCGACAACCCACAGTTCGACGTCTGGACACAACCGCTGATCCACGGCCCGCCCGGATCGAAGAACAGCGTCGAGATATCCTCAGACCTCCGAACGATTCGTACGCCCACCGGTCGCAAAGATGGATTCCTTTCCTACAACCTCCCGACCGAAGCCCCGAGCCGCGTTTGGATCTCCTGGGTCGCGACACGCGACGACGCGAGCCCGCATACGACTTGTCCGTGAAGTTGGCCGTTGGGCGGACTCAGTCCCGATTGAAGACGGGCTTCCGCTTTTGGAGAAACGCCATCATGCCTTCGTGCTGGTCGGGAGTGCCGACGGTCGCATGAACCGCCGAACGCTCGGCGGCGACGGCCTCATCGAAGGGCGCGTTCTCAGCGCCGACAACCGCTCGCAGCACTCCTGCAACGGCAAGCGCCGGCTTTGCGGCGAGCTCTTCGGCGAGTGCTTCCCCTCGAGCGCGGAGCTCCTCCCTCGGCCACACCTCCTGCACCAAGCCGATTCGCAACGCTTCGGGGCCGGCGATCTTCTTCGTCCGCAAGATCATGTCGAGCGCGTGCGCCCTGCCTACGCAGCGGGTGAGTCGGGCAGTCCCTCCCCATGCTGGAACGGTGCCGAGATCGAGCTCGGGAAGGCCGATCTGGGCTCCTTCACGGGCTGCCAGCCGGAAATGACAGGCGAGCGCCAGCTCCAAGCCACCTCCGAGGCAATACCCTCTGATCAGTGCGATCACCGGCTTCGGAAGGCTTTCGAGCGCCGAGAGCACGCGCAGGCGCTGATCGAGCAAGGCATCGAGGCTGCCCTTCTTCTGCACCCCCTCCGGCATCTGCTTGAGGTTCATCCCGACCGAGAAGTGCTCGTCGCCTGCACCCGTGATCAAGACGGCGCGCACCGACGTGTCGTCACGCAGCGCTTCGACCGCCTCCTCGAGCTCGTCGATGAGCTCGAGCGTCATACGATTCCGAGGGGGGTCGTTGTTGGTCAGGATCGCGACCGCACCTTTTCGCTCGATGAGTAGGGCTGGCATGGGGTCTCCTTTTCGCGTGCTCTCGTTCTTGTAGCGCAGCTATGCCCGATTGGAGATGAGGCGCGCGTTTTTGACACGCAATTTGCCGCATCGGCGCACAGCCGACTCGACACGGCGCGCCGCGTCCATCATGAAACCGCGTCAAATTGAGCAGAATCGATGAGCAGCCGAATCGAAACCAGCAGTAGCCTCCGCGACGTCCGCTATGAGATCCGAGGACAGCTCGCACAGCGCGCCCACGAGATGGAGCGCCAGGGGTACGAGATCATCTCGATGAACATCGGCAACCCGGGTTTGTTCGGGTTCCGCACACCGGAAACGATGCGGATGGCAATGATCGAGAACCTGCCGAGCAGCGAGGCGTACTGCCACCAGAAGGGCATCTTCCCCGCGCGCGAAGCCGTCGTCATGCAGCAGCAGGAGCGCGGCGTCATGAATGTGACCGCCGAGCACGTCTTCATGGGCAACGGCGTGAGCGAGCTGATCGATCTGACACTTCGGGCACTACTCAACGACGGCGACGAGGTGTTGATCCCGAGCCCCGACTATCCGCTTTGGACCGCAGCCGTCACGCTCAACGGCGGCAAGGCGGTGCACTACCCGTGCCCGCCGGAAACGGGGTTTCAGCCGGATCTAGAGACCCTCGAGGGTCTGGTCACCGATCGGACGCGCGCCATCGTCGTCATCAACCCGAACAATCCGACCGGCGCCGTCTACAGCCGAGAGGTGCTCGAAGCGATGGTTGCGCTCGCCGAGCGGCATAACCTCATCATCTTCAGCGACGAGATCTACGACGGCATGGTCTATGACGATGCCGAGTTCCTGCCCATCGCGCCGATGGTGACGAGCACGCTCTGCGGCACGTTCAGCGGGCTCTCGAAAGTGTACCGCGCCTGTGGCTTTCGCGTTGGCTGGGTGGTGTTCAACGGCACCAACGAGCTCGCTGAAGACTACTTGAACGGTCTCGACCTGCTGGCGTCGTTGCGGTTGTGTAGCAACGTGCCCGGCCAGTGGGGCGTGCAGACGGCACTCGGCGGCTACCAGAGCCTGAAGAAGCTGGTGCGTCCGGGCGGACGTCTCTACGAGTCGCGCCAAGCCGTCATTCGCGGCGTTGAAGCGAGCGAGTACCTCGAGCTGAACGCGCCCGGGGGCTCGATGTACGCCTTCGTCGGCGTAAAAGCCGACATGTCGCCCTGTTTCGACGATTTCGACTTCGCAATGGAGCTCCTCGAGACACAGCACGTGCTAGTCGCGCCGGGCTCGAGCTTCAACGTGGACTACCGCAACTACTTCCGCATCACGCTCCTGCCCCAAGCAAGGATCATCGACGAGGTGTTTCAGAGGATGGAGAACGTCCTCAGGGGCACGCAGGGCTAATCAAAGCCCGCTCGAGTCTCGTCCGCGCAATGCGGGTCTTGCACTGGGTTGTAGGTTTCTCTTCGATCGTCGGGCTGATGACAGCCCTGATGGTTCAATGGGCGAGACCGGATCGGGCGCCCCGCAACATCGTGTTTCACGGCGGCGCGATCGTCACGATGGCTTCGGTGGGGGAAGTCGACGCGATCTGGATTCGAGAGGGGCGAATCGAGCGCGTCGGCGATGTTGCCGAGGTCCGCGCCGCCGCTGGCGGAGATGCGGAGCTCACTCGTGACGTGATGCGCCTCGCGCCAGGTCAGATCGGCCCCTCAACTACGATCTGAGTGAGCTCACCGAGCTCTTCTCTCGATTTCACGAAGCAGGGTACCGACTAGCGTTTCACACACAGGGGGAGCGTGTGATCGCTGTCGTCTTGGATGCTGCGGAATCGGTGCTGCAGGCGCACCCTTGGAAAGACGACCGCCATCGACTCGAGCACAACGCACTCATCACTGTGTAGCAAATTCGGCGCGCCAAATCCCTGGGCTTCGAGCTGAGTTTCTTCACCGACCACATCTACTACTACGGTGATCGCTTGCCTGAGATCGTAGGTTCGCGGACTGAACGGTACATGCCCGTGGGCAGCGCTTTTCGCGAAGGCCATCGCGCGACCATGGCGGCTCTTGAAGATCAGCAACGGGTCGTGATGGGCCTGCCGTGGTAGAGTGGCGATGCGCGACCATGGATTCAAGAGCTGCGATAGGCGTGTGCGTTCTCTCGCTTGGCGTGCTGGCCTCTGGATGCGGAAGCTCGGCAGAGGGCGCAACGGCCGAGAGTCCGACACCGTGGACGGTCACTGCGTTCCCGGACCTTCCCGAGATCATGAATGACGTGCCCGCGGCAAGGCTCGAGCTCGGTCGCTTCTTGTTCTACGACCCCGTGCTTTCGGTCGACGACGAGACCGCGTGCGCCACCTGCCACAGCGAGCTCTGGGGCATGGGCGACGGCATCCCGCGGGGCGTGGGGCACGGTGCGGGTCGCGACGCTGGACCGCGTCGTGAAGGACCGAACACGCTCCGACGCAATTCTCCTGCGCTCTTCAACCTCGCGTTTCGTTCGAGCTTCCTCTGGGACGGTCGGGCCGAGACGCTCGAGGAGCAGGCGCTCATGCCGGTCTTCAGCGAAGAGGAGTTGGGGTCGGACGAAGAATCGCTGTTGGCCGAGCTTTCCGCGGTCCCAGAGTACGTCGAACGCTTTGCCGACGCCTTCCCCGACGATCCCCGAGTGACGCTCGACAACCTGGCTGCAGCGCTGGCGGCTTACGAACGAACCTTCATCTCGAACAGGTCCACCTACGACGGGTACGCCGAAGGCCGGTACGGGCTCATGGATGAAGACGAAGTCGAGGGTATGTTCCGTTTTGCCGAGATGGGCTGCGACGGCTGTCATGTCCCTCCGCTCTTCGAGTCGGAAACTTTCGCGAACCGCAACCTGGCGGAGCTCGAAGGGGTGGTGGACCATGGCCTCGAGGAACGGACCGGTCTTTCGGAAGATCGCCGCAAGTTTCGCACGCCGAGCCTGCGAAACCTCGCGGCGACCGAGCCGTACTTCCATGACGGGTCGGTGAAGCTGATGTCCGAAGCGATTCGACACGAGCTCGAGCAAAGCGGCCTACCCTTTACCGAGGACGACGTACAGTCGATCTTGCGTTTCATCGACAAGACGCTTCGGGACGAATCGAACGCGCCGATCCGCCCCGTCGCCGTGCCAAGCGGCCTCCCGATGCCGATCGATCCAGCCGGCGCCGTTCCCGAAGGCGGAGACGGCGACTAGTACGGGCCGGTCTGACCAAACACCCCGCAGGTCTTGTCGGCATCCATCCTGCACGACCGCGGATAGTGGCCTCGACCCACGCACGCGTCGTAGACCTGCTGACAGGACACGCCGAGCTCCGGGTCTTCCAGGCAGAGCCTGAGCGTGCAGACCTGGTACGGCTCACCGGCGGAGCCACCTGTATCGCCACTCCCGCCGATGCCGCTCACTCCGCCGACACCGCCTACCCCAGCATCGCCACCGGTTCCCGATGTGCCCCCGAGCCCAGCAAGGCCGGCCGCCCCAGCGATGCCGCCAGCGCCAGAGGTCCCCCCGGTACCCGGGTTCTCCTCGCCACAGCCTGCGATAAGCAGGGCGCTGGCGATCGCGGCCATGACCAGTCGTTGCCTGAGCTTCATATCGCAGCCTGCCATGGGGCGTCCTCTCGACTACATGCCCTGGGCAGGCGGAAAGATCAATTCGGTGAACGGCCTCAGTCTGGTAGAGGAAGCGAAGAGATGACCAAGACCGTTTCGATCATCGCGGTGCTGGCTTCGGTTTGGGCGTATGGTGTGCCCGCCGCCGAAGCAGAGGCTTTTACCCTCGGTCCGCCCAAGAGCGACGGACCCGTAGTGGTTCAGGCCAACTTCCAGTTGCGCGACATCAACGCTATCGACGACGAGGCAGAGACCTTCGAGCTCAGCGGCGTGCTCACCCTCACTTGGCACGATCCGCGGAGTGCATTCGATCCTGACGAGGCCGGGGTCGCTGAAAAGATCTACCAGGGCGACTATCAGTTCAACGAGCTCGCGGCCGGTTGGTTTCCGCAGATCGTCCTCGTCAACGAGTCCGGGCAGTTCGAGAAGCACGGCGTGGTTCTTCGGGTGCGAGCAGACGGCACCTCGACACTGACGGAGACGATCAACGCAGTCGCCGAAGCGAACCTCAACCTGCGACGATACCCTTTCGATCGACAGCGCCTAGAGGCGGTCTTTGAAGTGCTGGGGGCAGACGAAACGGAGGTCGTCCTGCACTCGGAAGGCAGCCCCGAGGCTTCTTCCGACCGCAAGCTTCACACGCCACAATGGACGCTCACGGACGTCGACATCTCGGTCAGGGATCGGCCGACGTCCAACACGGGCCGCCAGGTCGTCGCGTCTGCCTTGGTCTTGGGAGTTGACGTGGAACGCGACTCCTTCTTCGTCGTACGCCTGATCGTGATCCCGCTCGTCCTGATCGTCATGCTGTCTTGGTCGGTCTTCTGGATGGGGCGGTCCTTACTGGCGGACCGGATCAGCGTCTCATTCATAGGAATTCTAACGGCAGTCGCATACCAAAACATCGTCAGCGAGATCCAACCCCACATCTCGTACATGACCTTGGTACACGGTTTCTTGAACCTGAGCCTCTTCATCATGTGCGCGACCGTCGTGATCAACCTGGTCGTTGGCGCCTTCGATGCCCAAGGGAAGGAAGCAGCCGGAGATGGCATCGATCGCGCGTGCCGTTGGATCTTTCCGCTCACCTACTTCGGGCTCAACGGCTTGATGGTCGCGGTAATGTTCGCCTTCTTCTGAACGACTGATAGTGGCCGGCCACGGGAAGTCGTTGTAGGGTCGCGTCCGTCAGGGGGATTCGACGACGATGCGACACCAGCTCAGCATACTGTACTGCATGACCTGCGTGGCAATCGCGTGCTTCGTTCTCGTTCCTCGCGACGCCGGGGCACAGGGCTACACGTATCCGACTCCTCTGCCACAAGACCAGCCCTACGCACCACCGGCGCCAGAGCCCGAACCTGTTGAGAAGGTGAAAAACCATCGCGGGTTCCAAGGCGGCTTCAACATCGGGGTGCCCCTATTCTTGAATGTCGACAAGGAAGTGATCCGACCAGGCGCCGACCTTCATTTCTTCGGCGGCTACGACATGGGCTACGTGATGTTCGGCGTCGATCTCGGCGCCATGTGGACCCCAATCGACGCCAACAAGATCTCGGGGCTGCCGCCTGGAGAGAACCCAGGGCGGAGTCCAATCACGCGCCTCTACGTGGGGCCTGAAGTCCGGGTCCAGGTACCGAACAAGAGCCCGGTCCTTCCCTACCTGGCAGCAACGTTCGACATCAACTGGTGGCACTTCCGGGAGACAGGGTTCTACTGTGGCTTCTGGAGTTGCACGGACGTCAAGATCTTTCGCTTCACACCGGGGTTCACCGCGAAGGTGGGGATCGCCTTTCGCATCAAGCAAGGCGCGCACATCGATGTAGGGTTCAAGTACTCCTACTCTGGGGCGGGCGACTTCTTCTTGCGCGCAGAGCAATGGATCACACCCTACCTGGGCTTCTTCTTTCGCTGAACGCATGGAGACACGATGAAGACAGGGATGCGAGCTCTCCTACTGGTCACGATGTTCGGACTCGTCGGGCTCACCGCGTGCAAGAACAGCAAGGACACGGATACCGCCGCGGATACCAAGCCCACTCGACCACCCACTCCCTCGGGAACGATGAGCCTGCACGGCGCCTACTCGCAGACCGGCGCGATGGGCACGTTTCGAGATTGCACGACCGGCGAGCAATGGACCGTAGCGCACGAAGGCGACAACAAGGCACTCGAGCAGGCGTATGCAGAAGCTCGGGGCACGTCCGGTTACCCGCTCGTCGTCACGGTCGAGGGCGGAATCGACTACAGGCCCCGTTCCGACGGATCCGGACGCGAGATCATGCTGATCGTCGCGCGCTTCGTGAAGCGCGGACCTGGCGAAACCTGTCCGTAGCGGTGCGCCAAGCGCGCTCACCCAATGGATCTCGAAGCCGAAGCGAAGCGAATCATGATGTCGCAGTAGAAGCGCTTCGCGGCACCCGAAGATAGAGCAAAGCCCCCCAAAAGAGGGGGGCTTCACCCGAGGGCTCAGTCGTGACTGAGTCAGCTCTGGCTGGATCGGCGACGGCGCCACAACAGGACGCTGAGCACGCCAAGGGACAGCAAGAGGCTACCACTGGCATCGCTCGAACCGACCGTACAGCTGCCACAGCCGGAGCTTCCGTCGGTCCCGCTGGTCCCGCCGGTCCCGCCGGTCCCGCCGACGCCGCCGACGCCGCCGGTCCCTCCGCCTGGCTCATT
>JBATLA010000043.1:0-1635 GCA_049669945.1 Polyangiales bacterium
TCGGCGACGCGGCCACCCACGCCGGGCGGGACCATGACTTGGTGGACCATGCCCGGCCGCTCCTCGACGACGCCAAAGACGTCGCCGCTCGACACGGTCGTACCCACGGCGATTGTCGGCGCGAAAGACCAGCGGGCGTCCGGGTCCAGGGTGGGCAGGGTGGCGCCGGGAGCGATGAAGTCGCCCGAGCGCTCAGCCAGCCCCTCCAGCGGTCGACCGATCCCGTCGATGATCGAACCCAGGAGACCGGGGCCGAGCTGCGTGGTCAGCGAGCTCCCCGTTCGGCGGACAGGCTCCTCGAGCCCGAGGCCGCTCGTCTCCTCGAAGACCTGAATTGTGGCGACGTCGCCCTCGAGTCGAATGACTTCACCGAGAAGACGCCGCTCACCCACTTCCACGAGCTCGTAGAGCGCGGCATCTCCCAAGGGCCGAGCCTCCGCGATCGCCCCAGCGACACGAGTGATCCGTGCATCCGTCATTGGAGCCTCACTCGGTAGCCGATTGCTCGGCGTAGGATCTCGACGATGTACTCGTGTGCCTTCGATTCGGTCGTCCAATCGGGCCCCGGGACCGGGATGACTACCGGCAGAGGCGAGCGCGAAAAGCTCCTTCGCCGCTCTTCCGGAATCGCGTCGTAGAGGCGTTCCTCGATGATCACGACCCCCGCGTTTGCTTCGACAGCGAGGCGGTCGATTTCGCGGGCCGCGTCTTCTCCGCTTGCCGCCTCGACAACGGTCACTCCCGCGAGGGCGAAGCCGGCGGTCAATCCCGAGCTTGCGATCACGATGAGGTTCGAATCACTCATCGCGCCACCACCTCGGCTTCGAGCAGCGCCGCTGGCGCTTCGAGCGCAACGCCCCAAATGATGCGGCGCAGGTTGAGGGCTTCGGCGCGAAGCCCGAGCGCGAAGCTGATCAATGGCGCGGTGCCCTCGGGATCCATGCGCGCCGCGTGATTCTGTTCTTCGAGCTGAGCGCGAAGTACAGCCGTTTCGAGGCTGGCCACCTCCTTTGGTTCGTCCGTAAACACCTTTGCCAGCGATGATCCCCGAAGCAAGCGCCCCAGCTGCTCGCGCACTTCGTCGAAACTCGCGAGAGCGAGCAACTCGCGGAACGCTTCTCGGTCGATGAAGGCGCCCCCCTCGACGAAAGTGAGGTCCACAATCGCCGGATCCCGTTCAGGGAAGTGAAGAAGGGCCGACCAGGCGTTCATCACGTCCACGAGTTGCCGAGCGTAGTCGACTAGATGCCGGCCTGCCTTGCGCGCAGACAGGAGCGCGCGTCCGGCAAATGCGCGCTGCAGAGCGACCTCGACTTCGAACAGCGACGGTCGGGCTCCGCTCACCGCATCGACGAGCGGGGTGCCGAATGGATGATTCCACAAGACCAGCATCCGAACGACATCTGCCATCGTTGGTTGAGCGGCCAAGACGCCGAGCGCCCGCTCCGAGAGGTGCATCGTCGGAACCAATCCGCTCAGCCGCGTGTCCGAGGCCGTGCCTTGTTCCGCGCCGCGGAGGATACTCAGGATGGAACGGCGGTCCTCGTCGTCCAAGATCACGGCGAGGATCGCTTGGCGTTCATCCGCGCACCACCGGCCGAGAATCGCCATCAGTCCGGCTGCCCGTTGCCGGAC
>JBATLA010000044.1:0-5421 GCA_049669945.1 Polyangiales bacterium
GGCGCGACTAGAGCTCCTGCGCTCACGCCGGTCACGACGCTGAACTCGGGCCGATCACCGGCAGCGGTCCAGCCGAGGAGCAGCCCCGCAGCAAACGCGCCGTTCTCACCCCCCCCGGAGACCGCGAGGTAGGTATGAGGCTTCCCATAGATCCCCGAGTAGCGAACCTTGAGGTCTTGGTCGGTTCGCTCGAGCCATTCGTATAGCCAAGGGGGTGGCGCGTCGCCCCACATGCGCACGCGAGGAATCCCGAGGACCGTCGCCGCGTCAGCGCCTTCCGGAGGCAAGGGGGAACGCTCGGGAACGTGCGCGCAGCCGCTGACCAAAACGAGGAACAAAAGCAGCTTCTGAGTCGCCGCCGGCACGCTTGATCGAGGCCCCATGCGCACGTTTCTTATCACAGAGCGCGGCCCGCTGAGAACCCGTCTTGCTTCGAAGGTGAAGGCGCCGCTCGACGCCTGGCCGCTCGCCACCTCCGGCTCTATGGTCCCTTCATGACTATGGCGAGCCCCGCAAGCACGACGACAGATTCCACCCCAACTCGTTCCGCGCAGCAGGTCGTCGAGGCCTTTGTGTGTGCGCTCGAGCGACTCGACTACGACGCGGCGGTCGCCCTGGCTGGCGACGACATCCGTTGGGTCAACTACCCCTGGACGACGTCCCGGAACAAGCGCCAATTCGACAAAGCGCTTCGGCTCATGTTCGCTGAGGCCACCCGTTTCGAGGTGCAGTACGCCGACATCCACGAGCGCGGCGACGGGGTGGTCTACACCGACCGCGTCGACATTTTCGAAGGCGGCGGCGTGTCGATGAACCTCCCGGTGCAGGGAGAGTTCCGCGTGCGAGACGGCCTCGTGGTCGAGTGGGTGGACCGATTTAGCTGGGCGAAGCTAATCGCCGAGCTCGGCAAGAGCCTCCCCGCCATCCTCAAGCACCGCCTCGGTCGCTAGCCACGACAGGACGACCCGCGACGCAGTGCGTTAGAACGAGTGCTCCTCTGGACTGGCCCTCGTTGCGAGGATTGCTATGTTCGCGCGTCATAAATTCGAAACGCAGCGCGCCCACGCGCGAGGGGAGTCGAGATGAAACGTACGTTAGCTTTGATGGTGCTCGGTGTCGTGCTCGCCACCGCAGGATGTGGCTCTGACAGCTCGGCCACCGGCGGTTCGTCCGGTGGCGGTGGCAACGGCGGCAACGGCGGCAACGGCGGAACCGACCCGGCTCGGGCGTACTCCGCGAAGATCGTGCGTACGACGTACGGCATCCCGCACATCACCGGGAGCGACTTCGGCAACTTGGGCTACGGCCTCGGCTACGCCTACGCGCAGGACAACTTCTGCGTGTTGATGCGAGAGATCGTCATCGCCAACGGTGAGGCGGCTCGATACTGGGGCGAGGACTTCGCCAACAGCGACTTCGTCTACAGCTGGGCGAACTCGGACGACTTCATCGAGAACGAGTTCATACCGGCCGCAAGCCAGGAAATACAAGACCTGAGCGCGGGCTATGCGGCAGGTATGACGCGCTACCTCGCGGACACCGGCGTCGACAATCTCGCCGAAGGGCCGGAGGGCTGCCGTGGCGAAGAGTGGGTTCGCCCGATCACCCAGAGCGACGTCGCGAAGCGCATGCACAAGCTGATCTTGCTGGGCGGCCTCGACTCGGGTCAGGTTGGCGCCATCGATCGAATCATGGATGGCTCTGCTGCTGCGCCAACCATGTCCGCCGCGAAGGCAGTGCCCGCGGGACCGCAGAGCGTACAGCTCGCGTCGCGCTACGTGGATGACCTTCCCGTCGATCGCATGGGGAGCAACGCGTACGGCATTGGCGCCGAGGGCTCGCAGACCGACTACGGCATCCTCCTCGGCAACCCGCATTTCCCCTGGCAGGGACCACAACGCTTCTACGTATCTCACCTCACGGTCCCCGGCGAGTACGACATGATGGGCGGATCCCTCCATGGTGTTCCTCTGATTCTCGTGGGCTTCAATCAGGACTTGGCTTGGTCGCATACCGTGTCGACCGCACAGCGATTCACGTTCTTCGAGCTCGAGCTCCTGCCGAACGACCCGTACAAGTATCGCTACGACGACGAAGTCCGCGACATCGAGGCGGTTCCCTACACGATCGAGGTCAAGCTCGAAGATGGAACGATCGAAGAGCGGACCGAGAACATCTACTTCAGCCACTACGGGCCGATCATGGACCTCGGAGCGCTCGTGGGCCTCGTCGGTGGCTGGCCGACGGCCGCAGGAACGGTGTTCGCGTTCGCAGACGCAAACCTCACCAACACTCGAATCCTCGATCAGTTCCTCGAGATGGGTCAGTCGACTTCGATCGACGAGCTCGAGGATGCACTCAAGGCAGTCGGCATTCCGTGGGTCAATACGATCGCGGCGGACCGCAACGGCACAGGCTACTACGCCGACGTTTCGACGGTGCCCAACGTCACGCAGGAGAAGCTGATCGACTGCGCGGAGGGCTTCAGCTCGCTCATCACAGACTTCGGTATTGCGTCGCTGAACGGTTCCCGCAGCGAGTGCGAATGGGGCACCGATCCCGATGGTCCGGAAGGACTCTTCGGATTCAGCAATCTCCCGACGCTGCGCACGAGCGAAAACGTCCCCTACGTCGCGAACGCGAACGACAGCTACTGGCTGAGCCACCCGAACAGCCTGCTCGAAGGCTTCTCCCCCCTCATGGGCCGCAACGGCAAAGAGCCGCAAGAGCGGATCGAGCAGGGAGACCGAACTCGGCACGCGTTCATCATGGGCGACGAGCGCCTGGCGGGCACCGACGGTCTCAGCGAAACCGGCGGCTTCACCGTGGAGCTCTTGCAGCAAGTACATCAAGGCAGCCGCAATCTTCCCGGGGAGCTGACCCGCGCGGCCGTGGTCACTTTGTGCAAGGCCGTTGACGATTGGAGCGCCGGCGACTGCGACGGTGACCCCTATACCGCGAACCCGACGGAATCTGACCAGGCGTGCGACATCCTCGAAACCTGGGACGGTCGCTTCAACGTCGAGAGCGTGGGAGCCGGCATCTGGAGGGAGCTCTGGAACAGCCTGCGCCGCGCCGACGCGCTCTGGGAGGTGCCGTTCGACGCGGGCGACCCCGTCAACACGCCCAACACACTCAACGTAGACAACCCCGACGTCGCCGAAGCGGCGCTCTGTGCGCTCGGCGGCGCGGTCGATCGCCTGCTGGACGGTGGAGTCCCCATCGACCGCTCGTGGGGCGGGATGCAGTACCGTTGGAACGGCGACCGCACCGAGCAGATCCCGATCCATGGTGGCTCTGGGATGTTCAACAACATCAGCGCCGGCTTCGTGCAAGACGAGGGTTACTCGAACATCACGGCCGGCAACAGCTACGTGCAGACCGTTACATGGACCGAGAGCGAGTGCCCGGACGCGTACGCCGTCTTGACCTACTCCCAGTCGACCGACCCGGCGTCGCCACACTATGACGACCAGACCCGGATCTGGTCGAACAAGGTGTGGAACGACATGCCTTACTGCCCGGCGGATATCGAAGCCGAGAAGATCTCGGAAATCGAGATCGAGACGCCACAAAACTAGTCGGTCACCCCGGCGGCTGGCATGCTTCAGCCAATGCGCTTCCCTGCACTTCCGGCACTTCCGGCACTTCCGGCACTTCTGGCTCTCGTGCTCGGGAGCGCATCCGGCGTCTTCGCGCAAGGCGGGGACGCCGGTACGCCGGACCAAGACGCTGGCACACCCGAAGCGGAGCCCGAGAAGGAGCGTGAGCCCTTCATCAAACGAGACGGGCAGCGCCCAGACAACGAGCAACTGGGAGGTGAACCCTCACTCACGGAGACGAAGCCGCAGACTGAGGCCGTTGCACCGGAGGAGTGCGACCTCGACTGCATCGAAGCTCAGCTCGCGGAAGAGGACGCAAAAGAAAAATCCAAGAAAGGCACGCTCGAGGTAGCGCGCGAAACAGGCTCAGTCGGCTCGGAGGCAGCGACGGAGTCCGGTGACGCCCTCGCGGCCGAACCGAGCACGACGAGCCTTGCGGAGGCGGTCGTCGACGTTCCGGAGGATTGGACGCTGCCGACGCGGCTCGGCCCCGTGCACATCAAGGTAGGCAAGGCCGATGACTGGATCGGGATTGGCTTGGCCACGCAACTGCTGTTCGAGTACGACCAGCAGTTCCCGACTGGGGGGTTTCCGAAGGAGAACACGGAGACCCTGCAGTTCCGCCGCATTCGACTCACCCTCTCGAGCTCCTTCATCGACGGACGCATCCAAAGCCGTTTCCAGATCAACCTCACACCGAGCGCCTTCGAGCTGGTCGACATGTGGTTCTCGTTCACTCGATTCAAGTTTGCGACCTTTCGTATCGGCCAGTTCAAGATCCCGTATGACCGATATCGCGCACAGTCTTTCGCAGCGCTCGCATTCGTCGATTGGGCGCCAACTACGAGGATGTTCGGGTCTGAGCGGCAAGTCGGAGGCGAGGTGCTAGCGAGCGGCGGCTTCCTCAACTTGGAGTATGCGTTCGGTGTGTTCAGCGGCGTCAACGCAAGGGCTTCGCAAGGCGTTGGCATCACCGAGGTATACGGCGAAGTGCCGCAAAACCCGTCGAACCTGGGCTCCGGAGAAGTGGTGAGCGAGTTTCACCCAGAGCTGGTGGGGCGGGTCGCCAAGAACTTCGGTGAGATCAACACCGACACCAATAGCGACACGCTGCGAACGAAGGTGCTGCGGCATAGCGTCGGCACCGGCATTGCCTGGGATGCAAGACCAACCGCCGTCGACGATCTCGCGCTCCGCCTCTCGGCGGAGTGGCTGGGCAAGATCCGAGGGATCCACATGAACGTGATCGCCTACCTCGGATGGTACGAGCCGTGGCAAGGCGGCAAGATCCGCGTGGGGCCATTCGGCCTCATGGCGGAAACCGGATACCAGTTCAATCTGCTTTGGGGACTCGCGCTTCGCTATAGCATCACCTACATCACGCCAGCGCTGCGGAGCGACTCCCAAAGCTACGGACAAGTCCAGATCATGAACGCCACCGACCCGGCCCAGGCGATGGCCCAGTACGGGCGCAACGGGGACCAGACCACGAACCAGCAGCTAGCGCTTGCTGGAACCGCCTACGTCATCGGCAACAGTCTCAAGGTCGTCGCCGAAACCGTCTGGGACACCCAACTCTGGAACACCGGACGCCGCAACGGCTTCGGGTTCGCCATGCAGCTTCAACTACTGTTCTAAGCGCGGCCGCTCAGTGGTGGTGATGCCCACCGGGGCCATGCGGATGACCGTGCTCGATCTCTTCGTCGGTGGCGTCTCTGAGCGACTCGACGGTGACCTCGAAGTGCAAGGTCTCGCCGGCCAGCGGATGGTTCGGGTCGACCGTGATCGTCTCTTCGGTAATCCCCGTGATGAAGAAGGG
>JBATLA010000045.1:0-5395 GCA_049669945.1 Polyangiales bacterium
GAGCGTACGACCCGGGCCCGCCGCTCCAGCCACGCCGATAGCGCGACCAACACGACGCCGCTCCCAGCGAGCGCTAGCCAGCCGCTCGGCTCGAACGTCTCGATGGCGTGGGAAACTTCGACGACGAAGCCAAAGCCCGCCAACGCGATTCCCGGATAGAGCGCGACCCTATGACCGCGGACGAAGCCGAAGCTCGATAGGCCAATCCCGAGGGCGATCGCTTGGAGCGCGGGCAAGGGCCCCGGTACGGCAATGAGTGTCGTCGCCGTCGTGAACGCATTCAACGCGACGGCAGCCCGGATGAAGAATCCGCTCGACCTTCCGCTGCACGAGGCGAACACCAGGCACGCCATCGCAACTGTCCAACCGTACGCGAGACAGATGCTCGACGGCGACACCTGTTGAAGGGGCGCGAAGTCGATCAATAGCGCAGCGCTTGCCAGCATCGTAGGAACGATTGCGACCCGTTCGACGGTCGTGTCCCCGCTCCTCCGACCCAGCTGGAACAGACCCATGGCGCACGCCGCCAGGATCGCCGCCCAGAACGCGCTCGACACGTCGTAGAAGAGCACTTGCCGTGCTGCGATCACGACAGCCGGAGCAAAGAGAAATGCGACAGCAAGCTTCGACTCCCTCGTTTCCGGCTTGATCCGGAAGGTGCACCACCCTGCAGTCGCGAGGACCGGAATCACGGCGAGTGTGGCCGCGTGCACGCTTCGATCCGGAACGAGCAACAGAGCGTGCGCGCCCGCGCTTGCCGCCGTGAGCAAGCCGGCGTGCGGTCTTGCGAGCACCCGAAATGCGCCCCAGGTCAAAGGCACGAGCACCGCGGCGGCGGCCGCAACCAGCGCGATTGCCCCCAGGCGTGTTGGCGCCACCCATTGTGCGACCGGACCGAGCGCCGTCGTCGCAGCTCCGAACTGTGAGAGCACAAAGCCGCCGAGGACACCGGCGTGAATCGGGACCAGTGTAAGAAACGTCAGCACGAGGACGCGAGCGCTTCGGCCCTCTCGAAAGCGGATGCCGCAGAGATAGGCGACGCAGGGAAGCAGTGCCGTCAGTCCGAGCAGCGCGAGGTAGCGGGTGACGTCTCCGGTTTCATCCCAACTCTGCACGACAAAGGTCCCTCCCGCTGCGACGATCATCGCGGCGCCAGATAGGCGCAGGAGGTGAAAGAGTCGTTGAAGCTTGGTGTCGTCGTTCATTGGCGCCTCCTAGCTCTTCTCTCGGCGAAGCTCGCCGAGCTCGATGAGAAGATCGGCATCTTCCTCCGCAGCTTCGAACTCCGCTTCGAACGCGTCGATCGGATGTTCGCACTCGGCGGCGATCTCGATCTCCCCGACGCGCGCCTCCCAGCGCTCGAACACGTCCTCGAGATCTCCGATCGGTCCGCCGGCGCACACCATGCCGTGGGCCGCCTCCGCGCGAGACTGACGGGTGCGCATCAGGTTCTTCCGCTCGTTGAGCTCACCGAGCCTCGCATTGAGAACGCGAACGCCTTCACTGAGCTCTTGATGCGAGCGCTCGTGCTCCGCCAAGCGTTGCCGGAGGCCCCGGACCCTCCGCGCCGATGCCTTGTGACGTCGCAGGCATTCGAGCGCCTGCGTTTCGTCCTCCGTCTCCCTTGCGCGGCGCCGCCAGGCCTCGGCCGCCGCCTCTTCTTCGAGGAGCAGTTCCCGGAGCTGCCGCTGGTCGCGCTCGACCCGCTTGAGTTGAACCCTCGCCCGGGCTGAGGACTGACGAACGCGGTCGATCGCGGAGCTGACCGTCGCCTCGTGGTTCTCGATTTGGGCGAGCACTCCGTCTACCCAGCCCGTCACACTCATCTTCCAGCGTTGCATTCGGCTCATTCGATAACCTCCTGCGTCTGCTCAAGCAGAGACCATGCCATGCAGAGAATGCTGGAATCATTATGGAAACCGGGCAGGGCCCAGAGATTGAGTACATAGAATGTACAGGTGGTGTACAATATATGCTCATGTTTGACAGCATCACTGCAGCCCGGCTCGATGCGATTGGCAAACTCGGTTTTACCAATCCCTTTGGCGCGGAGCGGCCGCGGCTGGAAGCCGTGATCGTGGGAGCGGTCGCGGCGCGCTCGGCCCCCTGGAGCCGGTCGCTCGACTGGCCGATTGGAGATCCCACGGTCGCCGCCATCGCCGAAGAGGCCGACAAACAGATGTCCGCAGCGCAGGCGGCGCTCGAGCGCGGCGACAAGCCCAGCGCCCGCGATGTGGAGCTCATCCAAGGGCTCGCGCTCTACGTTCTCTACTACCGCTACGACGCCGCGTTCTTCGCGCTGATCACCGCCAACGGGCACGCGGAGCGTGTCGCGTTCTTTGAAGCCTTCGAGCGCGATTTCGCCGAGCTCTTCGCTCGTGTCGAGCCGCCCCCTTGGGCGCGAGAGCCTGCGCGCGTGTTCGCGCTCTTCTTCCAGACACGACGTGCGTTTCACTTCGTCTTTCACCAGATCCTGGGAACCTCCCATGCCGTTTCGAGTCTTCGCGAGACCGTCTGGGAATCGCTCTTCACGCACGACCCGTGGCGCTATCTCGCGCACCTGCAAGGGCGCATGCATGAGTCCAGCACACTCATCCTCGGTCCAACCGGGACCGGAAAAGAGTTGGTCGCGAGCGCGATCGGGCTTTCTGCGTTCATCCCTTTCGACGCCGCGCGGCGGCAGTTCACACGCAACTTTCGAACCGCGTTTCATCCGCTGCACCTTGCAGCGATGTCGCAGCAACTCATCGAGTCGGAGCTGTTTGGGCACAAAAAAGGAGCGTTCACCGGCGCCGTGGCCGATCGCATGGGCCACCTCGAAGGCCGGTCCGCCTGCGACACGATCTTCCTCGACGAGATCGGTGAGCTCGATCCGGAGGTCCAGGTCAAGCTACTCAGGGTTCTGCAATCACGAGAGTTCCACCGCTTGGGTGACTCGGAGCCCCGGGCTTTCGGAGGCAAGGTCGTGGCCGCCACCCACCGCGATCTTTCTGCCGCGTTGACCGAGGGCCGATTTCGGGAGGACCTCTACTACCGTCTGTGCTCCGACGTGGTCAGAACCCCGCCGCTTCGGGACCAGATCCAAGGCGACACCAGCGAGCTCGGCCATCTCGTCAGCGTCTTGATCCAACGCAACCTCGGCTTGGCCGATCGCGCCACCCTCGACGAGATCATGTCGGGCATCGAGCGGAGCGTTGGCTCCGACTACGCATGGCCGGGCAACATCCGCGAGCTCGACCAGTGCGTCCGAAACCTCCTCATCCACGGGCGCTACCTCCCACCCCGTCGACACGCCGCCGCCGACGGCCTCGAGCCTCTCTTCCAACAGATGCGCACAGCCCAGGTTGACCTCGACCAGGTGATCTCGTCCTACAGTCGTTGGGTCTATGAACGCGAGGGAAGCTACGCGCGAGCGGGGCAAACCCTGGGCGTCGACCGCCGCACGGTGGCCAAACACGTCGGCGAGGCTCCACGCTCGCCGGAGCATGGCGAATGACGCGCCGACTCAGATCGAGTATCTAGGAGCCCGAAGCGTGTCTCCTTCTGCGACAACGGTGCGTTTGTTCACGCCCACGGGCTGGGTGATTGGGACGATGCACGTCCCCGTTGGGGTCGGCTTGCTCCCATTCTTGAACGGCGACGAATCGTTCTTTCGGATGACGAACGTGAGCTTGCCCGAGCAACCCCAGACGATTCCGTTCCTCGCGTTGCAACGCAAGGCGGTGCTGATCGTCGTGCCCGGTGAGAAGACGCTGCTCGGGCTCGATGAGGACGGGCAGGGGGTACGGCACGAAGTCGCCTGCTTGTTCAACGGCGGTTTGGTGATGGGGACGTTGCCGTTGCCCAAGGGCGTTCGCGTCTCCGACGAGCTGATGCAGTCCCAGCGGTTCTTCGCCATCGAGGATTGCACTCTCGGCATCGATGCTTCGCCGGAGCCCGTCATGGAAGCCGAAGAGCTGGTGTTCGTCCATGCTGCCGAGATGTTCGGGGTCGCGGAGCTCGGGCCCGAATGATCGTCGGACGGGCCACGGGCTTTCGTCGCGCGCTCAAGCGGTTCATCTTTCGCAACTGGGCGCCGATCCTCGTGGTCCTCCTATCGGTCCAAGTGCTCGTGGTCGCCTCGCGCTACACAGACGTCCTAAAAACCGACGTGTTTTCGGCCACAGCGGTGGGTCTCCTGGCCACGGTCGTGGGCATCTTCATCGTCTTCCGTTTCAACGAGGCCTATCAGCGATGGTGGGAGGCGCGCATTCTCTGGGGCGGACTCGTCAACGAGAGCCGCAATTTCGCTCGGGAGCTGATGACCTTCATCACGCCCGAACGCGTACCCAAAGTTGGCTCCGCCGATGCAGCAAGGCGCGTCCAGCGCGAGCTCGTCTACCGGCACCTCGCCTATTGCAATGCCCTGCGCTTGACGCTGCGAAAGCAGCAATCCTGGGAGGAGCTCGCACCGTTCTTGAAGCCCGAGGAGCTGGCTGACCTCGAGCCCTACGTCAACAAGCCCACGCGCTTGAGCTTCTTGCAGGGGCAGCAGCTCGCACGTCTCTTCGGGCCGACCGTGGCAGAGTCCCTTCTCCTGACGCGCCTCGATGCGACGATGAACCGCTTGCTCGACATCCAGGGTGGCTGCGAGCGCATCAAGAACACCGCGTTTCCCGACGAGGTGCGGTTCATTTCGAAGGCGATGGTCTGGTTGAGCGCCGTCGCCGTCCCAATCGCTTTCCTCAGCGCCGACAACGAGATTCACGCGTTGGAGGTGCTCGCCGTCATCGTCATCTCCTTGAGCTTCATGGTCGTCGAGCAGCTCGGCGCCTCGCTGAAGAATCCCTTCGAGAGTCTCGACAACGACACGCCAATGACCGCCCTGTGCCGGACTATCGAGATCGACCTCCGACAGCAGCTCGGCGAAACGAAGCTTCCACCGCCGATCGAGCCGGTGGATGGGGTCCTGCTCTAGCGCTCAGTCCTCCAGCGCGGCTCGCATGACGTCGATGGGAGGCTCGAAGCCCGTCCACATCTCGAACGCAATCGCGCCCTGATGAAGCAGCATCCCGAGGCCGTCCACCGTCGTGAGCCCGAGTTGCTCCGCGCGCTCGAGCACAGTCGTCCTCAGCGGTTGGTACACCATGTCGACGACCGCCGCCTCGCTCGGTAGGGCTTCGATTGGGAGTGACGCCGCGAATTCGGAGGCCCCGGGATTGGATTCGAGCGTCGCGCTCGTGGCTTGTACCAACAGAGTCGCGGACCCGAAACAAGCGGTCGCGTTGCCGAGCGGTGCGGCGTCGAGCGGACAGCGCACATGGCCACCGAGAGATGCGACTAGCCCTTTGGCCTGCTCCGGCCGCCTCGAGAGAATCGTCATTGCCGCGGCGCCCGCATCCGCAAGGCCCACGAC
>JBATLA010000046.1:0-2758 GCA_049669945.1 Polyangiales bacterium
ACCTGAACTTCTACCGGCACTGGGGTTCCACCACCTACGTCCTCGAGGATTGCGGGCACCGAGATCTCGATGGCGTGGACCACCTCGCCGAGGTCGGCTGGGGACAGGTCCGCCTCCGGAAGCTTGGCGAAAGAGCTGAATTCGCCCACCAGACGGCGAAGGGTCGCCACCTCCTCCTCGATGATCGCCCGGGCGTTCCGAAGCTTACTCCGGTAGGCCTCGTCCCCGCCCTCATAGGTCTCGTCCATCTCCTGTGCAGCGAGTTGAATCGGGGTGAGCGGGTTCTTGATCTCATGCGCGAGGCGGCGGGCGAACTCCTGCCAGGCGCTGATTCTCTGAAGGTACTCGATGCGCGTTCGGGAGTCGCGTAGGTCGCGAACCATGTCGTTGAAGGCTTGGGTGAGCTCCGTGATCTCGTCCGTCGCGCTCGTGGGCAGCACGACGCTGAGGTCACCTGCACCGACTTTGCGCGAGGCCTCCGCGAGTGCCGCAACGCGCTTGGTGACGCGGCGCGACAGGATAGCTCCGATGAGAAACGCAACGATGATCACCAAGGAAACCAGGCATCCGAATACCCAAACATAGACGTCAGACACCGAGGCGCTCCGGCGCTGCAGCCGCGAGTAGACGTCGGCAACCTGGCCGGCCTCTTGAAGGCGCTCGAAGTAGACCTCTGGAACGGCGACCTCTACGGAAATGCGCAGCATCTGTCCGCCGGTCGAGGCTACGCGCTCGCGAGTGGTTGCCCGCATCGGCTGGGCGGAGGGGTCGCTCGGTCTGGATACGCTCGCGATGACGGCGTCATCGAGCGCGGTGACGCGGATCCCCCGAACGAGGGGATAGCGCTCGAGCAACTGTTCGAGGAGAGGAACGAGCTGCCTCGGTCCGCGCTTGCGCGCCAGCTCCGCTTCGACCGCCCACTGCACGGCGTCCGCGGCCTGTTCCGTGCTCGAGCGAAGCGCCATGAGCTGCCCCCGCCGTGCCTCGACGCCGTGCACGAGCTCGGCTCCAAACCGCTCGTTCACGCCCACGCGGTAGACCTCGCGGAGCGCGCCTTGGGCGAGGAACACCGAACCGCCGAGCGCCAGGAACACCGAGAGCCCAATCGCAAAGAGGATCTTTCGCTCGAACCGGCTCATTGCGGCACCTCGAGGAACGCGCTGCGGAACTCGACGTCCCGCTCCGCCTGGCAGATGCGCCGGCGGACGATGCTCATCGTGATCGGTCCGACCGGATCGGTTCCCGACCCGGGACGGATGAGCTCGCGGCACTGCTTCTTCGAAATCGGATTGAACTCCGCCCGGACGAAGAAGTAGATCTGTCTTCCTCCCTGCTCTGCGTATTGCTTGGGCTCCCCGACGAAGAGCCCTTCGACGGCGAGGCAACGATCGAGCACCTGCTCGAGCGTCTTGAAGCGCATGCTCTTCGTCCCAATGCGAACTAGGTATCCGTCTTCCCAGAGGTCGCGTGTGACGTCGCAGCTGAACGAACGATGCGCCAATCGGTTGTTGGAGCCTTTGAAGTGCGTGCTGACTTCCACGACCAGTCGCTTTCGAAGTCCGCCAGAAAGCTCGCGGCGGACGCGATCGTCAGCCAGATCCTTGGCTGAGAAAGAGACCTTTGGCGCGCCGCGATCCCACACGATTCGCATGTCACGCGCAGGCAGGTGCGACTGCGCGTAGGCGACCGCGCTCGTGAGCAAGACCAACGCTGCGAGCCAAGGTCTCACAGCCGAATGAACCCCACGACGGTGGACAGGCCGATCTGGAACACGCCCACGCGTGTGTCGAAGCGCACCCCGATGTCGAAGGTGAGGTCCATCGGGTAGCGGGAGAAACCGCTGTAGCCAAGCACCCCAGCGCGCGGGTCTCGAAGGTTCGACAAGGCGAGAACGCCGATGAGCGTGTAGAGGTTGATCTCTCGAAGTCCGTGCTCGCGCGCGCGCTCGTAGACGGGCACGTTGTATCCAACGTCGAGCCGCCAGGCGAGCTCACCGAGGTAGCTGTTCTCGATCGAGGTATTGAGCAGATTCGGCGGCGGGCGAGCGTCGAGCTGCATCTCGAGGAACCGGGCGGGGATCAGATCGCTGAGGTCCGAGATGTGAAACAGATAGAAGAAGGGGGTGTTGCCGAACGAGGCGCCCCCGTAGGCTCTGAGGAGAATCGTGTGGTTCCACGGAAGGCGCCACCACCGGCGCACCCATGCTTGGATCCTCAGGTAGTCGTAGTTGCTTCCGAGAAAGCGCGTGCCCACGGAAACCTCTCCGTTGAACAAGACGCCCTCCTTCGTGATCCCAGGATCGTCGCGCTTGTCGAAAATGAGCGTGAATCGAAGCGTGGAAACGAAGCTGCGGCCGTCTTGGATCGCGAAATTGATCGGCACGATGTCGTTGCCTCGCGTCTCGCTTGCCGCCTCGGGACGGCTCAGCACGCTGACGATGTCGCCAATCCAATCGAGCTGGTAACGCAACTTGGTAGTGAAGTCCTTCCCCGTTCCGAGCACGAACCCGCCGCGGCGATAACGAACCACGGCGTTCTTGACGTCGGACGTGCCCGGACAGGTCGGCATTCCACAGGGCACGCTCACGAGTGGCTCTATCCCGTAGAATTCCCGACCGTTGAGGAAATAGGAAGCGAAGCGAACCCCGTACTCGTCCTTGATAAACTTGGGGTAATCGAGGTCCACCCGGCCGCCTTGCTGGAACTCGCTCAGCAGCGCCGTGCCTGAGAGCCGAATGCCGAGGCCCGCAAGATTGGTC
>JBATLA010000047.1:0-2713 GCA_049669945.1 Polyangiales bacterium
CAGCATGTCCGCCCTTGCTGCATGGTCGTTCTACCTCCTCGGGCCATCCAAGTACGCGAGCGGTGTGGCCTTCGCGATGCTGTCGCTATGTGGCAAGATCGGGATGTACCGTGTCTTCCGAGCGAACATCGAGCCGGAACGTCGTCGCTATGTCGGGCTCGCGACATTGTTCCTCCCGTCATTCGTCTTCTGGTCTGCAGGGTTGATCAAGGAGGCGGTGGCCGTTGCGGGGTTCGGATGGGTTCTCTTCGGGATCAATTCCTGGATCACCGAGGGGCGCGTGTTTCCAAGCTGGCTGTTCATCGTCATCGGCGCGCTGCCCATCTTGCTCATCAAGCCTTACATCCTGTTCCCGCTCGCACTGGCTGCGGGTAGTTGGTACTACTGGGCCCGCAGTCTGAAGCGGGGCAGGGTTCGCATTCGCCCCGTGTACCTCGTCATCGGTGGAGCGCTGGCGGTCGGCGGGATCGTCCTTCTTGGGCAGCAGTTTCCGGAGTACGCCGCCGATGCGTTCAGTACCCGAGCTCACGACCTTCAGCAGATTGGTCGCGGCATGCGCGGCGGTAGCAACTTTGCATTGGGCGGCAACGTGCCCACTACGCTCGCAGGGCAACTGGCGTATGCGCCCGTCGCTCTGCTTGCGGCTCTCTTTCGCCCAGCGATTTTCGAGGTCACCAACCTGTTGATGCTGGCAAACGCATTGGAGACCACCGTGCTGACCTTGCTCTTCGGGAGGATCCTGTTCACCAGAAATCTCGGAACCGTTCGCCGTCAGATCGCCGACGACCCGTTCCTCGTCTTCTGCGTCGTCTTCGTGCTTGCCTTCGGAATCGCGGTTGGTCTCACATCGACGAACTTGGGAACCCTATCGAGGTACCGAAGCCCGCTCTTGCCGTTCTTCGCGATGGCACTCCTAGTGCTCGGAACGCCCCGTCGCGCTCCGTCTCACGAGGCGCCCGTCGAGACGGTCCGAGCCCGCGTCCCGGGAGCGGTGTGATGGGCAAGGCCACACTCGGCTATCGCCCCATGGCGCGCGAAGAGGCCGACCTCCTCGGGTTCGCCGCCTGCTTCGAGCGGAATGGCACACCTCGCAGCGTCGATGCGCTGCGCTGGCAGTACTTCGACAACCCGACCCACGAGCTGTTCGTCGACCTCGCGCTTGCGGATGGTCGAATCGCCTCGATCTATGCCGTTCAGCCGGCGATGGTTCGCGTTCGTGGGGCCACCATGCTCGCGGCGCAGTCGGTGGACACGTTGGTGGACGCCGATTTTCGCGGCCGAGGCTTGTTCACCAAGATGGCGTCCTCCGTCTATCGGCGTGCTCACGAAGGTGGTGGCGCTTTCGTCTACGGCTTCCCCAACGGCAACTCGGCGCCTGGCTTCTTCAACAAGCTCGGTTGGAAATCGCTCGATCCCGTTCCGTTCCTCGTGAGGCCCCTTCGGACGGCGTTCGTGGCCTCGAAGCTGCCGCTCGGCCCATTGTCTCGGCTGCTGCCCGATATCCGCCTTCCGATTCTCAGCTCGCGACTGGGCCGGCACCAAGAGTTGCGTCCGGTGACGGAGCTCGAGGCAGTCGAGGCGCTCTGGAAGAGATTCTCCGCCGACGTGTCTGTCGCCGTGGAACGGAGCGCTGCCTATTTGCGCTGGCGCCTCGCCAAGCCAGGCGAGCGCTATTCGTGTCTTGGCGTCTTCGAGGGAGCGCGGCTCGTCGCGTTTTGCGCGTACCTGACGGTCGACAAGCATGGAGGCAGGGTCGGCTACGTCGTCGAGCTGTTGCACGAGCCCGGTCGGCACGACATCGGCGCCGCGTTGTTGGGGGAGTGCCTCCGCCGGATGGCGTCCGATGGTGCGGAGGCAGTCTTGGCTTGGGCGTTTCGGCATTCCCCGAACGCCAAGGCCTATTCGAGAGCCGGGTTCCTTCCGCTGCCCGAGAAGCTTCGCCCGATCGAGCTTCACTTAGGTGTCTGCCCCCTCGATGAGTCGCTCACCGGGATGCTCGGCGATCGGCGAAACTGGTATATCAGCTACTGCGATTCGGATACCGTCTAATGTCGTTTGGGAGCTTCATCATTTCGCTCGACTTCGAGCTTCACTGGGGGGTCCGTGACGTCGTGCCCCTCGCCGACACGCGGGACCATTTTCTCCGTGCCCGCGAGTCGATCCCCGAGGTGTTGAGGATCTTCGAGGAGCACGCGGTGCACGCGACCTGGGCGACGGTGGGTTTCTTGTTCGCGCGCAACAAGCGGCAGCTCATGGACCATTTCCCCGATGTTCGGCCGGAGTATGACGACGAGCGACTCAACCCGTACTCCGCGATGGAAGAAGTCGGCGAGGACGAACGCGACGATCCGTTTCACTACGCAGGTTCTCTCCTCGACGCGATCGCCGAAGCTCGAGGTCAGCAGATCGCGACCCATACGTTTTCGCACTACTACTGTCTCGAACATGGGCAGTCGCAAGAGGCCTTCGTCGCCGACTTGCAATCCGCCGCCGCGATCGGCGAGCGGTATGGCAAAGTCACCGAAGCGCTGGTCTTCCCCCGCGGTCAAGACAATCCCCAATACAGGTCGGCCTTGAAGTCAGTGGGCGTCCGAGCCCTTCGCACGCCGCCGTCCTTCCTTCCCTATCGCGCCAGGCGCGCCGGTGAAGAAAGGCTCGCCTACCGAGGATTGCGCCTCCTCGACAGCTACCTGCCGCTAGGCGGGCACTACGG
>JBATLA010000048.1:0-6024 GCA_049669945.1 Polyangiales bacterium
CGCTGGCGCTCGCCGTGCTGAGCTACGACGGCCGGGTGTTCTGGGGCTTCAACTCGGACTGGGATGCGCTTCCAGACGTGCACAACTTGGTCGAGGGAATCGGCGAGCAGTTCGAAGAGCTGCACGCCGCGGCCGCGAGTGCTGCCAGCAGCGCCCCGGACGCAGTCGCATCGCCCTGAGAGCGGGAAGGTCACAAGCCAAGAGCCCCGAATGCGCGGTCTTGCGGATTGCGGCCCTGCGCCCATGATTCCCCGCATGGGCGGTACGAAGATTTTCAGAGCGGCGGCCCGGGGCATCCTCTTCGTCTCGTTGACCGCGTCCATGGTGCTTGGCGCGCGGCGCGACCTCGAGGCACAAGAAGCCGACGCCAAGGCGCTGATTGCCAAGGTGGTCGAAGAAGCGGGCGGCGAGGGTGCGCTGCGAGAGAAGCGAGACGTCGGGTATCCGTACCTCTATCGGAGGGCGGGCACGGGGGCAGTCGACTTCATGATGGAGGTCGAGTACGAGCGAGTCGACGGAGTGCTCCTACCGACAAAGCGGCGCTACACCCCGTCGGACTGGTCCGGCAATGTGCCGAAGGACGCCGAATGGACCGACGAGATCAGCATCGGCATCCGTTTCAACAACGGCTTCGAACCCCCCCTTTTCCAAGCCCACCAATCCTTCCTGCGGGGCCGAAGCAGAGGGCGTTGATTTGGGAAGGGCTCCTTGGCTTGGTTTCAACCGAGGAGCTCGTACACGTCGAGCCCGTCTCGTACGAGTTGAAGCCGCTCCTGGCACGACTCCTGAGTGATGTAGCGTGGCAAGAACTTGGGCGGCTCGAGCACTTTGCGGCTCTGGAGCTCACGCACGATCGGAATGTGTTTCGCGGCAATCTTTCCGACGAAGAGCGGCTCGAGCTCTCCTCCCTGGTGCAGGTATTCGAGAACGGTGAGGAGCCCGCGAAGGTAGATGCAGTCTTTGACGAGGCCGCCGCCCCGGTAGACGCGGATCGTGATGTTGAACGCCTGTTGTTGGGAGAAGCCGTATCGACACAGGAGGCGAAACACGTCGACGAACGACGCCCCATCGGATGCGGCGTCGACGGCAAGCACGCGCGCGGCCAGGGTACGTAGCCTCGCCGGGGTCATTCCACCTGCGAGGTACTCGGCGAGCACGGCGATTCCCTCCTGGAGCTCTTCGTAGCCTGCGAAACCGCTCCGGAGCTGTGTGAAACGCTGCGCGTTGCCGTTGAAGTACGTGACCAGGTGCGTTCCAATCTCGTGCTGAATCAGCGCGTCGACGCGGTTCAGCGGGATCTTGGAGCGCGAAGGCACCAATAAGCGGTTGTTCGACACCATGAGACCGGAGCTCACGCCGGGAGTCACTTCGACAGTCCCATCCACACCATCCCAAATGCTCCGATAGTGGGCGATTTCGGCGTTGGCGCGCTCTACGAAGTCCTCGACCGCGATCGTGCCGCCCCCACCCCGTCCTCGCGTCGTGCTCGAGATCCGCTCCAGAATCTCTTCTCCGGATCGTAAGAGCTGTGTCGAGACGCGTCCGTAGAGTTGGATACTTCCGAGCAGAAATCGTGAGGTCCCTCGGTCGTGCAGCATCGTCAGCTTTCGATCGAGCTCCTCTTGCTTTTGACCGAACAGGAACGAAATCGTCGGGTCTTCAATCCGCTCCAGCGGAATCGAATACAACTTGCGCTTCGCGATGCCTGGATCGATCGAGAGGGGGCGGTACCGAAACGGAGGCACCTTTTCGAAACCGCTCCGCCGAAAGCCGTTCCACACGGCCTCGGTATTGATTGGGTTGACCTCGAGCAATAGATCGAAACTGGATGCGACCTCGTCGAGTTTGGCGTCGACGTCCCAAACGGCCTTCACCAACGCGCGGCGTCCTAGAGACTGGAAGTCCTTCGGGTGAAGGCTCGTATCACGTTCGGCAAAGTGAAAGAATGCATGCTTGAGCGCGCGACCGAGTTGGCGCCGGAGCCTCTTGAGGAGGGCGGGGTATACGTCGCTCCCGCCGGCCATCTGATACACCGGTTCCACCTCGATCGTGATCTGTGCACAGCCCAACTCACGCAGCTCGGCGTTCTTCAAGAGCGGGCGATCTCGATGCGGAAACTCGCTCTCGTTCTGGACGACTTCGACGGCCGCGCGGCGCCCACCGACCTCGATCGACTTCAGATGTCGCTCGAGGACCTCGATGATGGAATCGATGTCGTAGCCCGGCGCCTTGCTGAACAAACGAAATGCCGGGTGGGGACTCTCCTTCGCGCTTTCGAGCACAGAAGGGTGCTCGGGCGGACGCGAGGTGATCATCACGATCAAGAACTGGTTTCCGAAGCTCGGGCGCACCGTCTCGGCCAGCGCACGGACCAACGTTGCGGCCTGCTTGCGACCGCCTCTATCGGCAGAGGTATAGAGATAGGAGGCCTCGGTCGTTACCAGTTGGTTCGTGCCGGCGTCCGGTCGATCGTCCGGCTCCACGTAGACGGCGATGAAAGGCAGTGGTCGGTCGACGTGGAGTCTTCCGTGGCCCGGAAGCTGCCGCCGCACGGGTGCGCCCGCGGCAACCCGCTGCCGGATCGCGCCGGCGATTTCCTCAGTCGTCGATGTTGTGGCTTTTTTCGGCAATCGAGCTTTCTAGATGATCGCCATGCTGAGATTGTCGAACTCGCGATTGTAATAGTCCATCGCCCGAGTCTTGCGCTCGAGAGCGCGCAGCACCGCCTCGGAGAAATTGACGCCCTCGAACTTCTGGGCACTGCCGAGTCCGCCTGGGCTAAACACATTGATCTCCATGAGCTTGTTGCCAACGATATCCAGTCCCACCAAGAACATCCCGTCGCGCATCAGCTTTGGCCTCACCATCTCGACCAACTCGAGCGCTTCAGGACCGATCTCGGCTCGTGCCAGGGATCCGCCGGCATGGATGTTTGACCGCATGTCTCCGCCCTGGCGAATTCGGCGGAACGCGGCGTACTTTCCACGATGCCGCAGCGCCTCGCCGTTCATGACGAACAAGCGAGTGTCGCCTTCCGCAGCCGCAGGCAGATACGCCTGTGCGATCACATAGCCGTCGCGCGATACGGAGTCGATCATTTGGTTCAGATTGGGCACGTCGTCCGGGCGCACGAGAAACACGCTTTGCCCCCCGGAGCCCTGCAGAGGCTTGAGCACGATCGTGCCACGGTCTCTAGCGAAGGCTTTGATGTCGGCTCGATCACGGGTAATGATCGTATCCGGGCGCACTTCCGACGGAAACGTCTGGAAATACATCTTGCTCGTCGCCCTTGCCAAGCCGTCGGGGTCGTTCAGAACGACCACGCCATGACGCATCGCAACGCGGCCGAACTGAATGCCGATACTGGCCGCCCATGGCCTCGCGACCGCATCGGTCGAAGGGTCGTTGCGAAGCATGAGAACGTCCAGGTCGTCGACGGTCACACGCTCCTCGATCACGGCTTTCCCTCGCAGGTCTTTCAAAAACGAGGCGCCGTTCTTGTAGATGCGTTTTGGCACGGACTTCGCTTTGGCGCGGATCTTCTCATCGACGTCGTAGGCAATGTCGCCCACACCCATGAGCCACACATCGTGACCCATCTGTCGTGCACGCATCGCGAGGCGAGTGGTCGTATATCCGGCCTCCTCGGTCATCACGTCGTTGACGACGAAACCGATGCGCATGGCCCTGTGGGGCGGGCTAGCGCTCCTCTTCGGCTTTCGTTTCCCCTTCTTGATTGCTTTGAGAGCGGCCAGGACCGGCTCGACCGTGGATGCCAGCGCTCGCTGGATCTCGTCCATGGCGTCGCGATCAACTTCACCTGTCCACTCATCCATGAAGAACTTCTTCATTTCGATCGCCAGAACGCACCCGGTTTCCGGGAAATTCTCGTGTACCCACTGCGGATGTTGGCGGCCAACGAACTTCACATTCTCCCGAACGTCGAGCCGGCGTCCTTGGAAGTCGTAGTTGGAGAGCGCCTTCATGAATGCGTCGACCACCGGCGCCCAATGGGCACGGTTGATCCTGCCTGTACCCACGTTGACCTCGGGGTTCTTCTCGGGATCCGCCGCGGGACCATCCGGACCCTCCCGGCGGTGGTTGTAGCTGTGAAGGTCGAAGACCACGAAGCCGCCGTACTCCCGCTCGAGGCCGACCAGCACCTCGCGCAGCGCCGTGTAGTACGCATCGTACTCCGCGAGGCTGCGATCGACGATGTCCTGACTGAGAGGTTCCTTCCAGAGGTCGAGGCCCCACGCGTCGTCCGGACCGAGATAAACCGCTTCGTGCCGTGCCCGATTGAGGTCGACCTCGAACCGCGAGCGCTGCGCAACGAATCGAGTCGGTGCGATGGCCGTCCACTCCCCTGTGAAGGGATCCTCTTCGCGTAGGCGATCTTGATCAGATAGCTTCATCAGCTCGCGCACTTCGGCGCGAAGCTGATGACCATGGTGCGATGCGACCGCTACGAGCGGCCCCTCGCCCAAAACCTGTGTCCAGCCACGTTCGGAAATCTCGTGCATACGTCGCTCCCGGGATTGTTGTCGTCGATTGTAGGGGGTTTCGCAAGCTGACAGCCGCCTCGAATTTGGGCTCGTTGTCGCGCGTCGTGTGCAACGACGAGCTCGAGGTCAAGTTCGATCTTCGTCAAAAGGTGTTGCGTCGAACTCGGGGGGTGGGGGCGTGCCGATCCATCCACGGCGCTTGAAGTACAACGCCATGCCGACCGCCACGGTGAGCATGACACCCCAGACGACGAAATAGCCGTTGCGACTTCGCAACTCAGGCATGTACTCGAAGTTCATTCCGTAGATGCCGGCGACGAACGTGAGGGGAATGAACGTGCTGGCCATCAGGGTCAGCACTTTCATGATCTCGTTCGTCCGGTGGCTGACGTTGGAGAGGTAGGCATCCGCCAGGTCCGAGGCCATTTCCCTGGATGAATCGACGAGCTCGGCGATCTGCGAGATGTGGTCGTAGGTGTCTCGGAGATACAGCCGTTCCTGTGCGTCGAAGAACGGTGATTGCTCACGTAGCATCGCATTGACTGCCTCGCGCTGGGGCCACGCCACTCTTCGGAGCACGACGACTTGGCGCCTCAGCACGCGTATGCGTCCGAGCACATCGGGATGCGGGTTCTCGAGAACGACGTCTTCGAGCTCTTCGAGAGCGTTCGATAGACCCTGGACGATTGGGTAGTAGCGATCGATCATCGCATCCAAGAGCGCATAGGCGAGATAACCTGGGCCGCCCGACCGAATAATCCCGAGCCCCGTGGTGATACGCTCGCGAACGGGATCGAAGAACCCGTAATATCGTTCCTGGAACGTGAGGAGATAGTGTTCGCCGATCACGAAGCAAACTTGCGGCGCGCGAACGCTTCCCTGATCGTCAATGCATGGGGTGCGGGCGATGACCAGTTGGTGGTGCTCGTATAACTCCGTCTTAGCCCGTTGAGGGACATTCACCGCGTTTTCGAGCGCTAGCGGATGCAGGTTGAACACCTGACCGATCGCGCGGAGCGTCGATTCATCCCCCAGTCCCTGAACGTCGACCCACGTCGTGCGGTTGTCGTCTTGTAAATCCGATAGCTCGGACGGGTCCGCGATCTCTCGCCGTTCGACCGAATTCTTGTCGTATCGGATGACGGTAATCTTTGGAAAAGGCGAATCAGGAGGGATCGCCAGGCTTCCGGGACGCGAACCGACTTCGGGGTTGTGCTTCTCGAACACGGGTGCTCCTTCCTAGGGCTTGTCCGGCTCTGCCGGTGAGGTAGCTGAACGGTTCTCCCCGATTACTCGCACTTCCAACGGGGCGACGCTATCGATATGAACGTCTCGCTGGGGGAATGCGATGATGAGGTCGTGCTCTCGAAACAGGTCATCAATCCGAAACCGCACCTCGCTTTGCACGATTCGTCTTTCCATCGGGGAGCGTGCTCTGACCCAGAAGTAGACGTCGAAGTTGAGTGCGTTGTCGCCGAACTCCTCGAACACGAAGATCGGCTTGGGGATCTTGAGGATC
>JBATLA010000049.1:0-7007 GCA_049669945.1 Polyangiales bacterium
GCGCTGTACACGGCTACTCCGCACTTCAAGCAGGGCATCGAGCTCGAAAGTCACTTCGACTACCCCTTCTACGGTTGGTTCATGAAGGCCCGTGGAACGATCCCGGTTCCCAAGGACCGCCAGGGGGCACTCGACGCCCTCCGACGCGCAGTTCGAGAGGAGGTCGACAAGGGGCATTCGATCCTCGGGTTCCCAGAAGGTCACCGAACACTCACCGGGCGGGTCGGCCCCTTCTATGACGGCATCTTCCGCATCGCGATCGAGCTCGGCGTGCCGGTCGTACCGGTCGCCGTAACGGGGCTCTACGACGTCCTACACAAAGGCTCGCTGCTGATCCGGCCTGGGAACGTCATCACGGTGTTCGTCGAGCGGCCGATCCTGACCGAAGGTCTCACCGAGGACGACATCGGCGCGCTGCGCGACCAGGTTCGAGAGGTGATCACGGCAAGGGTCGACGCGTATTTCGACGCTGGAAGCCGCAACCGATCTGCGTGAGCGCCGAGTTACTCGATTGCGGCCGCTTCGACCGCATCGAGCAGGCTCTTCGAAAAGACACGACCCGTCATCCGGTCCCGCACCTGCTTGGCCGCTGCGTTCCACTCGGCCTGGTACTTGCTCGTGTCGGTCGCGATGATGCCTTTCTTCATGACGACATCGTAGGCTTTCTGATCGTCTCGGCGGATCGTCTTGTTGAGCAACAGCTCGACCCGTTCGCAGGTGTGTAAGAACGTCTCTTTGAGTTCCGGCGGGAGGCTGTCGACCTTCTCTTTGCGCATGACCATGCCTCCCGCGATGATCGCGGAGTTGTGACCGGTCATGTAGTTGACGCGCGTGTACCACTGAAGCGCCACGGCAGTGAGAGCAGACGACGTGACGACGTCGACCATCTTCGTCTGGAGGCCCGGGTAGACCTCCGGGACACCGAGGCGCACCCCGTTTGCGCCGATGACGTCGTAGAATTCGATGAAGACCAAGTCGTCCTTCCACATCCATGGGCGCATCGCCTTGATGTCCGATGGCTTCTCGATCTTCTTTTGCGAGAAGAGGCGAGTCTTGCCGGCATCACCCCATGCCACCATCAGGAAACCCTCGTCGACGAACATCTTTTCGAATTGCGCGGCCATACGCTCACGTACCCGATCGAGCTTCTCGTACGTGTCCAGGAAGTCGGGGAGCACGAGGATCACCATCGGCCGCACCAGCATGCTCATGCCGGTCATCGTGACGACGCCGCCGTCGAGTTGGCCGACGCGCATCTTGCGAACGAAGTCGCGCTCGTCGCCTTGGGATCCACCGGGGTAGAAACGGAGCTTGAGCTTCCCTTTCGTTTCCTTCTCGAGGGTCGACTTCCAGGCGTTGAGCACCTTCATCCATGACGAGCCGGCAGGCGCGAGCGAAGCGATACGAAGGGTGATGGCCTCCTCCGCGTGGGTGGTTGGAACAGTACCCGGCAGCGCGACGAGCGCCGCGGCCAGGAGCAGAACAAATGGGAAATGTCGGTTCACGAAACGGGATATACCCGCAGGACCCTAGTCGCGTCCAGGGCTGCGCCGGCGCGCTCGGCGGGTCACCGCTTTGAAGACACGCTGGAACATCGCAGCATCTTTGGAAACCGGCTCCCGTTGGTCCTTCTGGTCACCTGACTCGGGGTAGAGCTGATACGCCGCGTTCAAGACGCGATCGATCGCCTTGGGCGCGACGCCGTAGGCGAACTCGAACAGATTCCCAACCGGGACTGCGACGCGTTTGGGCTGATGAACGATGGCCTCGACGATCAAGTCCGCGGCCTCCTCGGCGCTCCGCATCGGAAACGACCGGTAGATCGTGGTCGACTCCATCATCGGGGTCTTCACGAGAGGCATGTAGACCGTGGTGACCTTGACCCCTTCCTTCAAGACCTCGACCGCGAGCACCCGGCTGAACGCATCGAGCGCGGCCTTGCTTGCAATGTAGGCGCCGTACCGGGGTACGTTCACCTGAACCCCAATCGTAGAGACGTTGATAATCTGCCCGCGCTTCTGAGCGCGCATCCCGGGCAAGAACCCCATGATGAGACGCAGCGCGCCGAGGAAATTGAGCGAGAGCGTCCGCTCGAAATCGTGCACGCGATCATAGGACTTCGCGACACTTCGACGAATCGACATGCCAGCGTTGTTGACGAGAATGTCGACCTCTCCGTGATCGGCGAGAATCGCCTCAATCGCGCGCTGGGTGTCTTCGGCGCTCGAAAGATCGACTGGGTACGCGAACGCCGCCCCACCCTTCCTTTCGATTGCCTGCTTCATCTCGTCGAGCTTGTCGGCAGAGCGGGCGAGCAGCACAACCTTGGCGCCCGAATCTCCGAGTCGTTCGGCAAGCGCCTCACCGATGCCGCTCGACGCACCGGTGACCACGACGGCACGGCCTGATACGCGTTCGCGGAGGGCCTGGGTTTCACTACTGCTCATGGCAATCCTCCAAGACGAAAGGTTCGATGCTCCGCTTGGAGCTCAAGGGAGACGGCGGTCGCCATCCGGCAGATCTAGCGCAAGAGTGCCACCGGGGTTGAGAATGTTCTTTGGGTCGAAGTGCCGCTTGATCGCACGAAAGACCTCGAGCTCATTCTTTCCGATCTGTCCTTCGAGCCATGGAGCGGTCATCTTCCCGATGCCGTGGTGATGGCTCATCGTGGCACCCGAGGTCTGAACGGCGTCGAGGATGCCCTTGTGGAATTCGAGGAACTCCTCGGCACCCATCTTGGCGATGAAGATGAAGTAAAGATTCGCGCCCTGCGGGTAGCAATGGGACATGTGCGTCATGCACACCGTCTGGGGTCGGCTCTTGATGACCGCGCGCACGTGCTCGTGCACCTTCGGCAAGTCCTCCCAGTTCGTGGCGCACTCGAGAGTGTCGATGAGAATGCCGTAGTCCTGTAGGTCCTCGCGCATGTAGGGGTCCGTGAAACGCCCATGCTCCCACTTCTTCGTGATGAGGCCGGTCGCATACATGCCGCCATGCGCGCGGCACGTTCGCTTCAAGCGGCGCTTGACCATGGTCGTGTACGCGCGATCGCCGTCGACCGTACCCAGCATCAGGCAGCGCTCCCCCTTCTTGAAGCCGCGTAGGCTGACGATCGAATCGATTGGCGTGCCTTCCACGCCGTAGAGCTTGAATGCAACGTCGGTCTCTTCCGGGTCCGAAAGCCGAAATACCGAGGGGAGCCCAAACTCACCCTGCATGATCTCCCGAGCGGCGGCGCAGGCACGAGGCCAGTCGGGAAAAATGAAGCTGAAGCGAGTGGTGTTCTCGGGTTGGTAGCGAAAGATCTTCAGTGTGACCGCGACCAGGATCCCGAATGCGCCCTCGCTTCCGATCATGATCTGGTCGAGGTTCGGCCCAGTGGCATACGCGGGCACGTCGACGGTGCGGAGCTCGCCCACCGGCGTGATGTACTCCTGGCTGAGAACGAGGTCCTCGGCTTTGCCGTAGTTGGTCGAGTTCTGACCGGCACCGCGCGTCACCACCCAGCCGCCGGCAGACGAAAACTCGAACGACTGCGGGAAGTGCCCGCACGTGTAGGCATGCGGGGCTTGGAAGCGCTGCTTTGCTTGGTTGAGCGCTTCTTCGAGCGCCGGCCCGAGAATTCCCGGCTCAACCGTGACGGTTTGGTTTGTCGGGTTGAGGGAGAGGACGCGCGTCATGTGCGTGCCCAGGTGAATCGAGACCCCGCCTCTCACACACTCGGTCCCACGGGTGACGCTGGAACCGGCACCATAGGTGTAGAGTGGGATTCCCTGCTCGTGACAGTAACGGACGACCTTCGCGACGTCTTCGCGGTCACGCGGATGAAGGACCAAGTCGGGTAAGTTCTCGATGTTGTGGTCGCGCAGGCGAAGCGCATCGATCATCGTCTTTCCATACGAGACGCGGAGCCGCGCATAGACGTCGTCGCTCACGTTCTCGGCGCCGACGAAGCTTTCGAAGGCGGCCACTTGGTCGGCGCTCAGGGAGATTGGCGCATCGGCGGTGATGTCTTCCAAGCCGAGCTTCTGCGGCCTCCGGAAGTGGTCGTCATCGAGCTCGAAGATCTCTTTCATCAGGGCATAGAGCCGCGGATTCGGGTGCTTGAATCCGTCGGGGGCGCCCCACTTGAAGGCCGACCGATATGAACGCTCGGGAAGCTCCCCCTCGAACCACTCCGGCGTGAACGCGTCTTTGCCCGACATTCTCTTGCTCCGTCTACTGCAGGGGTTTGACTGGCATGTCCCACGGGGTGCCCGTGAGCGCCAGCTTGAACCGTTGAAATCTCGAAGGCTGCGGGCGCCCCGCTCTAAGCGGAAGCTCATGGTCCTTCATCAAGCCGGACTCGAGCCCATCGATCAGCTCTAGGCGGCCGTACGGCGCGACAAGCCGAGCTACGGACTCCCGGTCGGCATCGCTCAGGCGCTGGTACTCGTTCTGCAGAAGCTCCAGGCAGAACACACGATAGTGCACCACTTTGAGTCTGCGGTAGGTCACCCCGTGGGCTTTGTGGTCGATGCGTGACTTCCCTTCCTTCCACGCGCGTGCATTGGCGAGAAGGAACGGCCAATAGCTCTGAACGATATCTTCGAAGAAGTAACTCCAACCGGGGTGCGAGAAGCTTCCCCAAACCGGTTGCCCCGCGTAGCTGAGCGCGCGCGCGTTCCAAACACGTCCGACCCACGCATAGACTGCCGGTGCGCGACGCTCCATCACGAGACTCGGGGCAGGGTCCTGCGCGTAGTGCCGGAACATCGGGCCGAACAATGCGATGTCGACGAGGCTTGGATGGCTTCCAAGCAGGAACGCTTGGTCTTCGAGAAGCTTCCCCATCGCCTCGAGCAAGTCGAGATAGTGCCTCTTGATGACCGGTTCTGTTTCGCGACTCATTCCGTCCCCGGTCAGATACGTCGCGATTTGCCGGCGGCCGTAGTACCACCCGCCGAGCCAACTCGGAGCAGGGAAGTCAGCCAGAACCTCTTCCCCGATTCTTCGCATCAGGAGGCGCCGCGTCGCAGGCGGCCGCCACCGCCAATAGAGTGCCGCGCGCCAGCACCACTCGTCGGCGTAGTCCTCGACGAGCTTGGACAGGAAACGAAGGACGGGGACCTCCGGAACGACCGGCGGATTGGGGTACTGGTCCTCGAACCAGTCGATCATGGGCGTGGTGTCCTTCAGCCATTGTCCATCGGCCAAGCGAATCACGGGCACTTTCATCAAGCCGGTGGCCGGCAGGACCTCGTCGCGCATGGTGCCGCTGGTCGCGAGCTTCCGCTGGTACGGAATCCCTTTGTAGCGAAGGTAGGCCTCCATCTTGCCGCTGAAGTAGGACATGTCCGCGACGTAGGCGGTCATGGGCTCCCACTGCGGGTGTCGTGACTCTCTCATCCGATTGCTGCCGTCCTCGAGTGCTCCACTGGACGAATGACGATAGCATGTCAGGTCATGCGCCATGCTCATGAAGCACGCCCCCCTCGTCACAGCGCTGGCACTGGCCGGCTACGCCTCGTCCGCCTCCGCACAAGGTGCTTGGTCATCTCCGCCTCCGACCAGTAGCTCGTACCCGAGCCGCCCGGTCGAGCAGTACGACCCCCCGTCCGCCGCCAAGCAGCAGGCGATGCATCGGGGCTACCAGGGGGCGTTCAACCTAGGCATCCCGATCTGGCTCGATGCGGACCGGGACGTCGTGCGGCCCGGCGCCGATCTCAACTTCTTTGGCGCGTACGACATGGGCTACGTCGCGTTCGGCCTCGGCCTCGGCGCCATGTGGACGCCGATCAACTTCTACAACATCCCAGGCATCGGAACGGGCTATGAACGGAAGCCGATGACCCGCCTGTACCTCGCTCCAGAGCTTCGGGTTCAGATCCCCAACAACACGCCCATGTTGCCGTACATCGGGATTACCTTCGACGCGAACTGGTGGCGCGTGAACGAGACCAATATCGTGTGCGGCGGGACGTACTACTACTACTGCGCACGTATCGCAGTCTTCCGATTCACACCCGGAATGACCGCGAAGTTCGGACTGGCCCTCAAGGTTGGGTCCGGTTCCTACCTCGACATTGGCTTCAAGTACTCATTGTCTGGGACCGGTAGCTTCTTCTTCCGACGTGAGCAATGGATCACGCCGTACTTCGGCGTGCTCTTCCGGTAGCGTCAAACGTACTTCTTGAGCTCGAGCCGGGCGACCATGCCGCGGTGGACTTCGTCCGGTCCGTCGGCGATGCGAAGCGCGCGCGCCATGCCCATCAAGCGTGAAAGCTCCGGGTCGGACATGCCTTCGCCACCGTGGATCTGGATCGCGGCGTCGGTGACGCTCTGAAGCACATTCGGGGCGATGACTTTGATGGCGGAGATGTCGACGAGCGCTCCAAAGGTGCCCATCGTGTCGAGCGCCCATGCCGCCTTCATCGTGAGAAGGCGCGCCTGGTCGATCGCCATGCGTGAGTTGGCGATGATGTCGCGGTTGCCGCCGAGGTTGGACAGGGGCTTACCGAACGCGACTCTGTGAACGGCGCGCTCGCAAAGGCGCTGCAGGGCGCGTTCAGAGGCGCCGATCGCCCGCATACAATGGTGGATACGGCCGGGGCCGAGGCGGCCCTGTGCGATTTCGAAGCCGCGGCCGGGTCCGGCAATGATGCTGCTCACGGGCAATCGCACGTCGTCGAACAGGACTTCGGCGTGGCCGTGCGGCTCGTCGATGTGCCCGAAGACGGGCAACATCCGCAAGGTCTTCACGCCGGGCGCGTCGACCGGAACCAAGACCATCGAATGCCGCTCGTGGCGACCTGCATTGGGGTCGGTAACGCCCATGAAGATGTAGAACCCACAGCGAGGGTCGCCGGCTCCGCTGGTCCACCACTTCTGGCCGTTGAGCACGACTTCATCACCAACGACCTCGCAGGTCGCTTGCATGTTCGTCGCGTCGCTCGAAGCGACCGCGGGCTCGGTCATCGCGAATCCCGAGCGAATCTCTCCTGCAAGCAGAGGCTCGAGCCACTGTT
>JBATLA010000050.1:0-4696 GCA_049669945.1 Polyangiales bacterium
TTGCACGGCAGTGCGAGCCGGAACGGCGAAGCCCGGCGCGCATGCGCCGCCAAGGCGTTGCGAAGCAATGCCGCGGAGGGAGAATTACGGGTGGAGGTGGGTGGGTCGGATGTGACTCAACGCTGACGCTGACGCTGACGCTGTGATAGGACCGCCTGGTGCCGGCACGGTCCTACACGATCTCTTCCTGGCTCTTTGCGCGCGCGCTTGGCGTGGTGCTCTTGCTCGCGTTTGTTTCTCTCGGAGTGCAGGCTGAGGGGCTTTTCGGTCCTCGAGGCGTCGTCCCGGTCGAAATGTTCGTCGAGTCCGCCACGAGGGCAGGTCACAGCTTCTGGGACCATCCGAGCGCGCTCTGGTGGTCGAGCAGCGACCGCGCGATTACCGCAGTGTGGGTCACGGGGGCCATTGGAGCGCTGGCTTTGATGGCGGGGCTCGTCCCGAAGCTCGCGCTCGCCGTGAGTTGGTTCGCGTACCTCTCGTTCGTGAGCCTCGGCTGGCCGTTCATGTCCTTCCAGTGGGATACGCTCCTGCTCGAAGCGTCCTTCACCGCGTTTTTCTTCACCCCGTGGTGCGTGTGGGATCGGCCGGCAGCGCACCATGACCCGCACCCCGTCGCCCGCTGGGCGCTTTGGTGGCTGCTTTTCCGCCTCGTTTTCCGATCCGCCTACGTCAAGCTCGCGAGCGGTGATCCGACCTGGGCGGACATGACCGCGCTGACGTTTCACTATTGGACACAGCCCCTCCCGAACCCGCTCGCCTGGTACGCGAACCTTCTTCCTGCTTGGTTTCAGAGGCTCTCGTGCGTCCTGATGTTCGTCGTCGAGTTTGGCGCGCCGATCCTGATCTGGATTCCGCGCACCTGGGCGCGCAGGACAGCGGCCGCCTCGATTGCGATGCTGATGTTGCTCATCGCGCTGACTGGCAACTACGGCTTCTTCAACCTGCTCACCGTCGTCCTTTGCATCCCTCTGCTCGACGACGACACGTTTCGGCGATGGTTCCCCGCCCGCGCGGAGATCGAGGTGCGCGGCGAACGAGCGTCGAAGTGGAACGCTTGGCCGGGCGTCGCACCGGCGCTGGTCATCGCGGTGACCGCTGCCATCTTCTTTGCAGGTACCTTCGGGGATCGCCCCCCTGGATGGCTCGGCCCGGTCTACCGTTTCGGCACCTTCAACAACTACGGGCTGTTCGCGCTGATGACGACGGAGCGGTCCGAGATCGAGCTGGAGGGCACGCTAGATGGGGAGGCTTGGACTCCTTACCGGTTCTCATACAAGCCAGGCGCCCTCGACCGCGCGCCCCCCTGGATCGCACCGCACCAACCGCGGCTCGATTGGCAGATGTGGTTCGCGGCACTGGGCGACGCTCGGCGCAACCCGTGGCTTGGCAATCTGATGCAACGTTTGCTTCAGGGAGAACCGACCGTTCTTCGCCTGATGGGATCGAACCCCTTCGAAGCCCAGCCACCCAAGCAGATCCGCGCCGTCATCTACCGTTACGAACCCACCACGCTCGCCGAGAGGGAGGCGAGTGGCAATTGGTGGAAGCGAGACGATCGCGCCCTCTATGCGCCGATCCTAGGCGTGCCGATCGAAAGGCCTAGTACTGCAGAGTGAACGAGAGCGAGGCCCAGTATGTGAGAACCTTGTAGTCGCCTTGGCAGCCGGTTCGCACGACCTGGTCACGCGAGCACACCGTAACGTAGTTGTCTTGATCGTTCGGATCGGTACCAGGGATGAGCTGTGGGTCGGTTGGCGGGTCGCCGAGGGTCCCAGTTGTAAACGCAAACGCGCCGCCCAAGTCGAGTTGATACTTGTCTTTGACTTCCGGGTTGTTTCGATCGTCCCAGTAGAAGCCAAAGCCCATCGTGATGTTCCCGCTCAAACCCGGGGGCGGGGTGAAGTATTGTGCCCAGATCGCCGTGGTGGCCGACTCTGCGATGTTCGCACCAGCACGAATCGCAAACAGATCGATGAAGCGGTGCTCGACGCCCAGCTTGACCGACCAGCTGTTCTTCCAACCGAACGGGACCACGATCGTGCTGACGACGGTGTCGCCGTTTTTCGCGACGACGGTTTGGTTCTTGTTGCCGCTCTTCTCGGCGCCATGGAACTGCATCCTGAAATCGAGCGCGAGCAGTGTCTTTGCATTGATCTGCGAGGAAATGCCGATCGCGAACGCATGCGGAAGGAACCAGTCTGCGCTCGAGTTCAGCTGGAGCGGCCCACCGGTCTCCGGGTCCGTGAGGATGCTCGTCTCGGTCGTGCCGGTCATGTTGATCTTGCCCGCCATTCGATACATCAGGCCGATGCGAAGCTTTTCGTGCGCATTGATCTGGAAGCCGAACCGAAGGGTGGGGTATCCGACACCGCCGAGGTCGTTCTTGACTCGTCCATAGCCAAAGCCGCCGAGCGCCGCGCCGACGTTCTGCCACAAGTCCGCGACCTGCTTCGAGAAGGGAAGGCGTAGCGCGACGCCGAGCCAAAACTTCTCGTGCGCCTTGAACGAAAACCCGGCGGAAAATTCGCCCACGAAGAAAGTCACGTCGAGGTTCTGGGCCTCCGCCTGCGTGCACTGAGGGTCGCTCGTGAGCGTTGCGGGCACGCCGTCTTCGACTTCGTCCCCGTCGAGGCACTGCACGCCGCTAAACGAGGAGCCGTAGCCCGTTTCGATGTAGAGGCCGCCGGCGAACACCACCCGTGGCGCAATTCGTCCTGCGATGAAGCCCGAGGGGAGGGGGCCATAACCCAGGCCTGAGCTCAGGCTGGTGCCGGGACCTTGGACCGGCGCGGTCTGATTCACGAGAAGGTTGGTGAAGTTGAACGTGAACCCGAGTTTCGGAATCCCCTCCAGCAGGGCCGGATTGATCGCCAGCGCCGCGGGCCGTTCGAGAAAGCTCGTGCCGGTGAGCCCCATGCTGATCGAGCGCGTGTCGTACGCGGTCGGTTCGGGGTTGGCGCTCGCAAAAGCCGGAGTCAGCAGACCCGCGAGCAGGCCTGCGGTCAACAGGTTGTACTTCATTCCAGGGGCTCCTCCACCCATCGTGCGCGGCAGGGCGTCGGCGGAGGATACATGGCGGGGCCGGCGATCGGTCAACAAAAAAAGGCACGCGAATGCACAGATTTCCAAGCGAAAACCTGAGTACCACGGAATGTGGTCGACTCACGCCGGGCAGCTTACACCAGTGCCACCCAAGCCACAGTACCCTGACGGGTTCTTCGCGAGGTACTGCTGGTGATAGTCCTCGGCGTAGTAGAAAGCCGGAGCCGCAAGGACCTCGGTGGTGACGCCGCCGTATCCTGCGGTCGCGAGGACACTTTCATATCGCTCCATCGAAGCGACCGCCGATTGCCGCTGTGCATCATCGAAATAGTAGATACCTGACCGGTATTGGGTGCCGACGTCGTTGCCTTGTCGCATGCCCTGCGTGGGATTGTGACTCTCCCAGAATAGCGTGAGTAGTGCCTCGTAGGGGGTCTGCTCGGGACGATACACGACGAGCACCACCTCGTTGTGCCCGGTGAGGCCGGAGCAAACTTCCTGATAGGTCGGGTTGGGGGTGTGCCCGCCGGCGTACCCTACTGCCGTGGTGTAGACCCCGGGCGCCTGCCAGAATTTGCGCTCGGCTCCCCAAAAGCATCCGAGCCCGAAGAGGGCCCGCTCGGTCTCGTCGGGAAACGGCGGTTTCAGCGGGGCATCCAAGACGAAATGGGTTGCCGCGACGGGTATCTCCGATGTGCGACCCGGGAGCGCCTGTTCGGCTGTCGGCATTCGAAGCTTCTTTTCGGAAGAGAAGAACATGCAGCGAACATAGGGAAGCGGGCTGCGGACCGGAAGTGGGGATCCCCGTACGCTTGGCGATCCAGCGATTATACGATAACCAAAGCAGGTGGAGCTGGAGCAGATCACCGCGATTGCGCGCAGATTGAAGGAATGCCGAAGCGTGCTCTTCGTGACGGGCGCCGGCATTTCCGCCGATTCGGGGCTCCCCACCTATCGCGGCATAGGGGGCCTCTACGAACAAGATGAAACCGACGATGGCATTCCCATCGAGGCGGCGCTTTCCGGAGCGATGTTTCAGCGAGATCCGGCGATTACCTGGAAGTACATCCATCAGATTGAGAGCTCCTGCCGAGACGCAGGCCCCAACCGAGCGCACGAGGCGATTGCCGAGCTCGAGGACCGCTTCGATCGCGTTTGGACGCTTACGCAGAACGTCGACGGGCTGCATCACACCGCGGGGAGCACACAGGTCATCGACATTCACGGCGACGTTCATTGGCTGCTGTGCACCCAATGCGGCCACCGTTGGCGTGTCGAAAGCTATGCGGGTTTGCCGATTCCGCCAACGTGCCCGGAGTGTGACTCTTTGGTCAGACCCGAGGTGGTGCTGTTTGGCGAGATGTTGCCCGTGGACCGCGTGCGTGTTCTGCAGGAGCAACTCATGCGCGGGTTTGACGCTGTGTTCAGCATCGGGACAACCAGCGTATTTCCCTACATCGCCCAACCGGTCATCGATGCGCGCCGTCGTGGTGGGCTCACGGTAGAAATCAATCCCGGGGTCAGCGTAGTTTCGCAAGTTGTCACTCACCGCCTTCGAACGGGGGCGGCCGCTACCATGGATGCGCTTGTCCGCGCCCTCGATCGTGCCTAGGCTCGCCAGGTCATGGGGGATGACGAGTATCGGTTCGACGAT
>JBATLA010000051.1:0-2885 GCA_049669945.1 Polyangiales bacterium
CGAGGCCACCGTTACGCATGCACGCGCTGGTCGGATTGAAATCGACATCGGGCCCACTGCCGGCCGTGAAGTCGGTCATCGGGACGGTCGAGTACCCCATGTCCGGCGTGATGATGCCGACGTGCAAGCTCTCGACCGCAGGGAACTCACCCACCGCTTCTGGCTCGGCAGCGCCACCGGTGATCAAGAGATTCACGAGGCGCGGCACCTGCTGCTGGAGCTTCTCCTGCTCGTCGCGCATCGACGGCGAATCATCGATGACGATCAACAGGTCGAGCGCGCGCTGCGGATTGACCGGCACGTTTTGAACGACGCCGTTGATGGTGCATGGGTTGAGCGCATTCAGCGAGCGTTGCGAGCAGCTGCTAACCGTCGCGATGAGCCCCACCATGAGGAGCAAAAAAGCAAAGCGAATCTTCATGTCTAGTCCCCCTACCCGACAGCGAAATCATAGCCACTGAGGGCGGCAAAAGCCAACCAAGCGAGAACTTTACAGCAGGCTTCCTGCTCGTGCTCATGAAATCACGAAACTTTTTTCATGGTGAAGGCTCTGCTATGCAGAAAGTACAAGGTTGGTGCATGCGCCGCGTTCTGGTCGTCGACGACGAAGAAAACATCCGATTGGTCCTCCGAACCCTGCTGAAGAAGCACGGCTATCAGGTGGAAACCGCCGAGAGCGCGGAGGACGCCCTTGCGCAGCTCGAGTCCTTCGACCCCGATTTCGTGCTCGCCGATGTGCGCATGAGCGGGATGACGGGCCTCGAGCTCTGCACGGAGCTCAAAGCGCGCTCGTCGCTCGCCACCGTGATCTTGATGAGCGCGTACGGCTCGGTCGACCTCGCCATCGAGGCGATGAAGGCCGGCGCATACGACTACATCTCGAAGCCGTTCAAACAAGACGAGGTCCTGCTCGCGTTGACCAAAGCCGAGGAACGCGAGTCGTTGCGCCGTGAGAATCGCGCGCTCAAGCAGGCCATCCGCAAGGAGCAGACGTTCCACGGCATCCTCGGCAAGAGCGACGCGATCCAAAAGGTGTTTACGACGATCGAGAAGGTCGCCAACTACACGACGACGGTGTTGATCCAAGGCGAGAGCGGCACCGGCAAGGAGCTGGTCGCGCGCGCGCTGCACGACGGCAGCGCACGCAAGGACAAGCCCTTCGTTCCTCTCAATTGCGGCGCGATCCCCGAGATGCTGCTCGAGAGCGAGCTTTTCGGCCACATGAAAGGGGCCTTTACCGACGCCCACGCGGACAAGAAAGGCCTCTTTGCGGAGGCGAATCACGGCACGCTCTTCCTCGACGAAATCGGCGAGCTTCCGCTGTCGTTGCAGGTGAAGTTGCTTCGCGTCCTTCAAGAGGGGCGTGTTCGTCCGGTTGGCGCGACGCGCGACCGGGAAATCGACGTGCGCGTGATCGCCGCGACGGTGCGCGACCTTCGGCGCGAGGTGCAAGAGAACCGTTTTCGGGAGGACCTCTACTACCGACTCAATGTCTTGCAGCTGAACGTGCCGCCACTTCGCGATCGACGTGACGACATCACGCTGCTGGTCGAGCACTTCATCGAACGCAACAACGGGCGACTCGGCACCAAGATTCGCGACGTCGAGCCCCGCGTGCGCAAGCTGCTGCTCAACTACCCGTGGCCGGGCAATGTCCGGGAGCTCGAAAACACGGTCGAGCGCGCGGTCGTCCTTGCCGAGGGAGACGTCATCACGGTGGCCGACCTTCCGGAGCGGATGCGCGAGCCGGGTGATCCGGTCGCAGCGAGCCTCTCCACGGGCGAGCTCTCGATCAAGAAGACCGCGAGATTCATGGAGGAAACGCTGATTCGGCGGGCCCTCGAGCAGACCGCGGGCAATCGGACGGCGGCCTCGAAGCTCCTCGAGCTCAGCCACCGCGCTCTCCTTTACAAGATCAAAGATTATGGGATTCAGTAGCCGCCGATCGATAATCGGGAATGCTGAGGGAAAGAGGAGCGTTCGTTCTGTGATGTGCTGTATGCGTAGGGCCCTATTTGCGGCGGTTTTGTGCGTTTCTTTCGCCGCGACCGCGGGCTGCGAAAAGAACATCCCCAACACGACCGTGAAGGACACGCCCGAAAACCGCTCGGTCATCACCTTCATGGAGAACTACCGCAATTCCGTGGAGTCCCGGGATGTGGGCGCGCTGCTCGCCATGGCCCATCCACAGTATCTCGATGACAATGGCACCCCTTCGGGCGATGACGACATCGACTATCGGGGTCTCCAGAAGAAGCTGAGTCGATGGCGAGAGCGGGTGACGGACGTCCGCTACGAGATCAAGTACCGCACGATCACTCGGGAAATGGACCGGGTCATGATCTCCTACCGCTACAGCGCGAGCTTTCGGATCGCCTACGATGAAGAGGACGAGCGCTGGTCCCGTCGCATCGGAGAGAACCGGCTGGTGCTCCTCTATGACGACGTCCAGACGCGCTACTACGTCCTTTCGGGCATGTGAAATATTGCGTTCCTGTTGAACAGAACACGCAATTCGCGCTAGGATCATGAGGGTGCCAAGCTGGAAACGGCACAGCCGAGTGGGTTTGCTCACAAGTCATGAGACCGATGCGATTCGAGTGTGATAGCTGCCACGCCAAGTACAAGATCTCCGACGACAAGGTCAGGGGACGCGTAGTGCGTTTTCCATGTCGAAAGTGCGATCACAAAATCCTGATCGACGGGCGGCGCAATGACGCCGACGTGACTGTCCCTGCCGGCGCCGCCTATCAGTTCGACGAGGTCACGAGGAAGTCCGAGCCGGTCTCGGAGTTCTCCGCGCACGAAGCTGCAACCGCACGTGCGGCCCGTCCGTCGAAGAGCGCGCGCCGCGGGTCAGCGCCGGCGCGTCGAAGGCCACCGTC
>JBATLA010000052.1:0-1939 GCA_049669945.1 Polyangiales bacterium
CGGCAACACCGCGTAGCAAGCTTTGCTCACGCGGATTTCCGTCACGCGATCGCGCCCGACGAGGGTTCCTGGCTCGAGTTGTTGAAATCCTGTCCATGGCGCGGCAAAGCGAAACTCGTCACTCGGCTTGGTGATCGTCTCGACGACGTGGACGGTTTGCACCTCGGTACTGTTGCTTTCGCGGCAGTCTTCGATCGCGCCCGTCGCGCAAAGGAAGCTCATCGCGATGCGGTACGCCTTGCTGGCGAGCTCTGGGTCGCTGTGGGCGCCGCACTCGACCGAAAGCGCGGGGATGCCTGCAAGCTTGAGGAAACCGATGACGACTTTGTCCGCGAGGCCGTACCAAGACTGAACCAGGTACGAGATGCCGATGTGCTTGGCGACTTCCTCGATCTCCCGTTCGCCGTTGCTGACGCCGAATGCGGGCGTCTCGGTCTTCGCCGAGTGGAGGTCGAGACAGATGTCGAGGTCGCCGAGCAGCCCTTTGAGCTCGAGAACGCGGTGGTGCTCGTAGCCCCAAGCCTGCTGCCGGAGCGAGTCCACGAACGCGAAGTCCCAGAGCCTGTTGAGGTCTTCCCCTTCGGGCGTGTGCCGACGGCCAAGGGACGTCGCCGCGGGGTTCACGTGAATCAAGAAGAGCGTGCCCTTGGCGGGCGCTAGCGCCCGGCTCTCGAAATCCCCCGCAAGTCGCTGAACCGCGAGCGCGCCGCATGGCTCGTTTCCGTGGATCGAGCCGCACACGCCGATGTACGGGCGGGGCCAATCCGCGGACGCCGACACGCGCAGCACGCCCGGCTTCAGTTCTTCGATATGCAAAGCTATCTCTTCGTTTCGCGGTCCAACACCTGCGCGGTTTGCCCGAACCAAGCGTCAGCCTCGGCCGGGCTTTTGCCCACAGCGGTGATCCCGAGTTTTCCGAACTCGCTGAGTGCCCCGGTGAAGTGGAAGAGCACCCCCGATTCGGACCAGGCCTGATAATGCAAACCATCCACCGCGGCAATGTCCAGCAGGTCTTCGACGAGTAGCCCGCGGTAGCTCTCGGACTGCATCGAATCAGTCGCGACGTAGAACTGCGGTTCGCCCCGCGGCGTCAGGTAGAGCCCCGTTGCGGGATCGTAGCGGCCGTCGGTCATCATGCGAAGCAACATCATGGGATGCGTCGTGCCGCCGAGGCGAAGGTTGGTTTCGATGGCGTACTGTCGCCATGCGCCATCGTCCGACTGCAGGCATAGGAAGTCGACCGCGAGCCGGCCGACGGCGCCCTTTGCCTGCAAGACCTCCGCGACCCGCAGCGCATCCTCCTGGATGACCATTCGATAGGCAGCGTCGGCGGGAAAGCGGCAACCGGCGTAGATCTGCCCGTCGACGCCCTCCACGAGCTGATCGTGCGTCGAGATCGCGTCGAGGCTGCCGGTCGGCGAGATTCGCAGTTGGCAACTCGGCGCGCGTTTGTCCGGGTCCTCGAGGAACGCCTCGACGATGCCCCCCTCGCGTTCGAGCCGTTCCAAGAACGTGCTCCAAGTCTGCCGCCCATCGACGAACCGCATGCTGGGAAGCGCATCGGCGACGGCTTGCTCGCGCGATTCGCGGCTCGTCCCGTTGCCCGGAGCGACTTCGCGAAGCGCTTTGAGGTCGAAGATCGCGTTCCCATGACCGCTGAAGCCGGTGTTGTGCTTGACGACGACGCGTTCGAGGTTTTCCGTCTCTTGCCAGAGGCCGTCGATCGCTTCCACCAGCTCGGCTTTGGTCTTCAAGTCCTCGGCGCCTGGGAGCAGCGGCACGCCGGCTTTGCGGAAGGCCCAACGAGAACCGCTCTTGGTCCCGAGCCACTGCAACTCCGGGTCGACTCCGTAGAGCGGGATGCCAAGCGCGACCGCGAGCCGACGTTCGAGCTTGGACACGGTGAAACAGGTCATCATTCCGCATTCCGGCCTGATCA
>JBATLA010000053.1:0-6081 GCA_049669945.1 Polyangiales bacterium
AATCTCCTCAGTACACGGGATCGGGCTTCGCTACTTCCGCTGGCCGGCGAATTGGTCCTCTTTGCTTTTGAAAAGGACGTTGAAGGTGGTGAGAGAGCCGTAGCAGCCGGTGATGTATTGCTGAAGCTGTACCTTGTCTTCGTCGCTCAGCCCCTTGTGGCCGTTGATCTTCTGCTCGAGCACCCGAAGCTTGTCGCGCACCATCACGATCTTCTTGAAGAACACATCGAGTGGGATGCGTTTCTCCTGGGTGCCTTCGCGCCCGGGGACGAGGACGAGCTCGCCATCGTTCCAGCGGTCGCCCATGTCGACGTCGCGGATGCCGAGCTCGTCGAGGAGAACTTCACGTAGCACTTGTCGGAAGGCGTCCTGATCCATGTCGATTCCAATCTCCGAAGGTATCTGCGGCCGTGGCTTCACCGGCGGCTCTTCGCGGTAGCGTCTCGGCGTCCCAGCGGCTGGCTTTCGCTTGAGAGCTTGTTCCCAAGGAACGTCCTTGGGCTTGTGACTCGAGCAGGTGGCCGCATCTTTGACGGGCCATCGGAGCTGCTCGAGCCGGCAGTTCCCGACCCACGACCCGTCGGGCTCCTCACGCTTGCGGATGTACCATCCACAGGTGCCGCACCGGCCTGAGAGGTCGCGGGTCATTCCGGGCGGAGACTAGAGCAGTGTCGGCGTCAATGCCAGCGTCAGCGAAAGACTAGTGCCTCAGCCCCAGCTCGTCTCTGTACGGCGCGTCTTCCACCGAGCTGTGGTTCCAGTAGTCATCCATGATGGCGTTCGTTCGGACCCCTGTGGTTCGAAACGGCCCCTCGGTTTCTTCCCAGGCCTGGATGACGTGGGGGAAGTCCGCCTCGTAGTAGATCACGAGCTTGCGACCGAGTGCTGGGTAGTCGAGCTCGAGTGCGTCGATGGGATGGTCCACCAAATCGGTGACGACCTTCTTCTTGCGAGCCACGGTTGCCGGGTACGGGCGAAGCGCCTTGTGCCGCATGCGGATGTAGTCGAGGCGAGGCACGATTTGCTGCTTGCCTTCGCGAATGGCCCCGGGGGCGATGCGAAGCTGCGCCCAGAGCCCATCTTCGAGGGGTGCGTCGGGCAGCAAGATCTGCTGATCGGCCTCCTTCTGGAAATACGAGTGCATCAGCGTGTGCAGGCCGTCCTTGCGGCGGTTGATCTGACTGTACACCTGACCGCACCACTCCTGAACCGTGCTGCTCAGCTTCAGCGCTGGCGCTCCGGAGGCGGGCGTGAACGACGACGTCATCACCGTGTACGGATAGATGCCCGTATAGAAGCGCTTGTATGCGTTGAGCTTGAGCACCGAGATCGCGTCCGCCGACTCCCCAACCTCGTGCTTCACCTGGAGCGTTGGAAGGAAATCCTCCGTGACGAAAATCAGCACGGCTTCCCCGTCATGGACATCCCCGTAGCGCGCCTGGCGCAACGCATATCGCGTGAGCTCGGCTTTGCCCTGATACCAATAGCGTTGGAAGGAGGCGTGCTGGCCCGAAAAGCTCTCGGGGGAGGGAAGCGAGCTCGCAGTTCGATCGAAGGCCGGATGCGCCGGGCTCTCCTCACAGCCGAGAACGAGAACCGAAAAGAGGACCATCAGGCTGGTGGAGCGAACCATACTGCAAGGCATAGGGTTGGACGCGGCAGCTGCAAGGTATTGGCAGAAGTCCACGTTTCCCTAGATTCTCCGGTCATGGGCGAAAACTTCCCGAGCCGATACTGCAACCGAGATGTGGCGCGCCGCCAGTTCGGTGAAGACGCAGACCAGTACGCGACGTTCTACGGACTTGGCGACCCGGTCGCGGACGAGCTCGCTTCTTGGATCCAGCGTGCAGGAGAGCCCGCGAAGGCTCAGTTCGAACGGGCACTCGTGGACGGCCTCGCCTCTGTGACCGAAGCCCCCGCGGTGCTCGTCCGGTTCTTCGAACGGGCGGAACGAATCCCTCCTTGGGTCGACTTCGATGAGCTGCGACTCGGCGCCCTTGCCTATCAGCGCTTTGGCATCCTCGGCATGATCGTCCTCAGCGCCTGGTCTTTGATCAACGGCTACCACTCGAGCGCCGCGGTCAAGCCATTGGCGTTCACCGGCCAGCTTCGGCACAACGCGCAGCGGCGTCTAGCTGAAACCGCGCGGTTCGTGAGCGAGGCGTCGCAGATCGACGGGCTCCGCCTCGGCCGACCCGGACGCGAGATCTCGCTTCGCGTGGCGGTGATTCACGCGCATGTTCGTAGCGCGTGCGCGCGGTCGCCCGAATGGCGAACCGAGGAGTGGGGTGTCCCCATCAACCAGGCCGACATGCTCGGCACGCTCCTCGAGTTCTCGCTCCTGATGATGGACGGCGCACAGCGACTCGGGTTCTTCGTCAGCCCGCGTGAACGCAAAGCAATCCTCGCGATGTGGCGCTACTGCGGCCACCTCAACGGAGTCGACCCTTGGCTATTGAGCCACCTGGAGAGCGAAGCCGACACGCGACGGATTGCCGAGCTGATTCGCCTGGTGCAGCCGGGTCCCGACGAGGATTCCTTGATGCTGACCCGGCAACTATTGAAAGTCCCGACGGAGAACGCGCGAGGCGCCGGCCCTGGCGCCCTCGGCGTCGTCGTGAGCCGGTTTCACAACGGCCTCGCACGAGCGCTCAACGGCCCAGAGATCGCGGACAATCTCGGCATCCCAAACGACCTCTGGCAGTACGCCGAGTACCCGGTACGCGCAGTGCTGACACCACTCGAGCGCTTGCGCCGTGTCGTCCCAGGCGCGAGCAGCGCGGTGGCCCGGGCGAACAACACCATCATCCGTAAAGACCTGAAGCGCATCCTTCGAAACGTGGAACCCGAGTTCGGCTAGAGCATTCCGAGCTCGAGCTTGGCGGCGTCGGTCATGTTGTCCGGCGTCCAGGGGGGATCCCAGACGAGCTCGACGTGTGAGGTAGAAACACCTTCTACACGACCTGCCTTTTCCGCAACCTCTTCGACGATCGCGCCCGCAACGGGGCAAGCGGGCGCTGTGAGCGTCATGCGGATCTCCGCGCGGCCGTCTTCGGAAACCTCGACACCGTAGATTAAGCCCAGCTCGTAAATGTTCACCGGAATCTCCGGGTCGTAGACCGTCTGGAGCGCTTCGATCACCGACGCCTCGACTCTCGCGGGGTCGATTGGCTCCGCAGGCTTCTCGCCGCTTCCGCCGACCGCCTCACTGACCGGCTCAGTAGGCGGATGCGGCACATCGGAAACCGGCAGGAACACGTGGTCCGAAGTGGTCCGCGGCTTGATCTTGTGGATCTTCAAGCGTTCGATGTCGTCGCCCACGCCCTACTCCGTCCTGGCTTCGCCTCGTTCGTTGTGAAGGGCCTGGTTGAGCGTATGCCAACCCAGCGTGGCGCATTTGACGCGCATTGGGAACTCACGAACGCCGGCAAACACTGCGAGCTTGCCGAGCGCATCGAGGTCGTCGTCCGTTCCGTCGTCGCTGGTGACCATCGTGTGGAACTTGCCAAAGAGCTCCTCGGCTTCGGCAAGAGTTTTGCCTTTGAGCGCCTGGGTCATCGTCGAGCACGAGGCTTGCGAAATCGCGCAGCCTTGCCCAAGAAAGCCGATGTCGGTGATCGTGTCACCGTCGAGCTGAAGGCGCAGCGTGATCTTGTCGCCACAAAGCGGATTGTAGCCGCGCCCCTCGCGATTGTATGGCTCAGGGAACCGATGGTTCCGCGGGTTCTTTCCGTGATCGAGGATCACTTCTTGGTAGAGCTCACGGAGGTCCATCAGCCGAACAGCTCCTGCACGCGCTCGAGGGCTCCGATGAAAGCATCGACGTCGTCGGTGGTGTTGTACATGCCAAGCGACGCGCGCGCGGTCGCCGCGATGCCGAAGTGCTCCATGATAGGCTGCGCGCAGTGGTGGCCGGTGCGGATCGCCACGCCTTCCGAATCGACGATCGTGCCAATGTCGTGCGGGTGCGCCGCGTCCATCAAGAACGAAAGCGCTGCGACTTTGTGGGGTGCCGTCCCAATCAGACGAACACCCGGCACCGCCTCGAGCGCCTCCGTGGCGTAGCGAAGCAATGCGTCTTCATGGGCGTGCACGGCCGCCTGATCGAACCCTCCGAGGTAGTCGATGGCCGCGCCGAGGCCGATCGCGCCCGCGATGTTCGGCGTCCCCGCTTCGAACTTATACGGCAGGTCGTTGTAGATCGTCTCTTCGAACGTAACCGATCGAATCATATCGCCACCGCCCTGGTAGGGCGGCATGCCTTCGAGGAGCCGCTCTTTGCCATAGAGCGCGCCGATGCCCGTCGGGCCATACAGCTTGTGGCCGCTGAACGCGTAGAAATCGCAATCGAGCGCCTGCACGTCGACCTCGACGTGAGACACAGCCTGCGCACCATCGAGCAAGACGACCGCGCCTCGATTGTGGGCAAGTGAGATGAGCTCCCGAACGGGAAGCACGGTACCGAGCGCATTGGAGACATGCGCGAGGGCTACGATCTTCGTGCGGTCGCTCAGCTTCTCTTCGAATGCTTCGGGGAGTATTTCGCCTCGCTCGGTGATCGGGACGACGACCAGCTTCGCGCCAGTCTGCTGACAAAGAATCTGCCAGGGGACGATGTTCGAGTGATGCTCGAGCTCGCTCACCAGGACCTCATCGCCTTCGCGAAGCAGTGCCCTCCCAAAGCTCTGCGCCACGAGGTTGATCGCCTCGGTGGTGCCGCGCGTGAAGATGACTTCGCTCTTCTTGGCCGCGTTGAGGAACAGCTGGACCTTCTCACGAGCGGCTTCAAAGCGAGCGGTTGCGCGCTGCGAAAGCAGGTGAACCGCCCGGTGAATGTTGGCGCAGTCCCTGGCGTACACCTCGTCGACGGCGTCGATCACGGCCTGAGGCTTGAGCGAGGTGGCCGCGCTATCGAGATAGACCAGCGGCTTGCCGTGTACTTCTTGGTGCAACGCAGGGAAGTCCTGGCGAGCACGCTTCACGTCGAAACGCGGCGCGGTGGCCGCGAGGGCGGGCGATGGACCGGTCACGTGACCTCCCTGATCTCGTCCGCATGAGGAATGCGAGCCAGCAACGCTTCCTGCAGGCGCGCGCGCGTGGGCTCGTGCGCCACCCGATCGATGATGGACTCCACGAATGCATAGGTGAGCATCGCGTTCGCGAGGTCTTCGGGAACGCCGCGCGTTCGGAGATAGAAGAGTTGGTCCTCGTCGAGTGCTCCAACGGTCGCGCCGTGGCTGCACACCACGTCGTCCGCGTCGATCTCGAGGTGGGGCTTGGTGTGAACGGTCGCCGAGTCGCTCAACAACAAGTTGCGATTCTCCTGATGCGCCTCGGTCTTCTGTGCGTCGCGGTGAACGATCACTATCCCATCGAAGACCGCAGTGGCTTGGCCAGCGGCGATGCCGCGGTACGTCTGATCACTTCGGCAGTGCGGTGCCCGATGCTCGACCAAGGTGTGGTGGTCGACGTGGTCATTGCGATCGGCGAAGTACGCGCCGTCGAGCTGACACTCGGCGCCCTTGCCCTCGAGAAGGCAGCGCACGTCGAACCGCAGGAGCGCGCCCCCGAGCGTGACGACGGTCGACCGGTAACGGCTGTCGGCCGCCTGACGCACGTCGACGCGGCCCACGTGGAGCCCGGCGTCTTCGTGGACACGCACGTGGGTCACTTTGGCATTGCCGGCGATGTCGACCTCGACGACGGAGTTCGTGAGCTGGCCGGCCACCTGACCCGAATAGGTCTCGATCAATGTGAGCTCGGCACCTTCGCCCGCGGTCACGAGGACGCGCGGGTAGCCCACGCCCCTGAGGCCGGTCGCGTGCACGATTTCCATCGGCTGGTCGACGACTGTCCTCGCCGGGACGTCGATCCAAAGTCCGTCGCTGAAGAGGGCCGTGTTGAGCGCGGCGAAGTGCTCAGGCACGCCCGCCAAGTCGAGGCGACCTTCGAGGAGACCTGGCTCGCTCGCCAAGACCTCGCGTAGGCTTCGTACGGTCACGCCGTCCGGGAGCCGGGACGCAAGCGATGGCGCGTCGCCTTCCGCGCGCGGGCGCTCTGCCTCGACCACCGAGCGAACGG
>JBATLA010000054.1:0-11653 GCA_049669945.1 Polyangiales bacterium
GCCATCGCACCTGTACGAGCGGAAACCACCAAACGCTCGGGAGCGAGAAGCCGGTCGGGAGGCGTGTTCCGGTTTCGAACGTCGAGGCCGACCATCCGCTCGGTGAGCGGCGGAGCGCCAGCCGGATACCGATCGTGCTCAGCACGACCACAATCGAGGACAAGGTCAAAAGCCCGACCCCGCCGTAGCCGAGGACCAGAAGAACCAAGTCGAGCTTGCCGAACCCGAAGCTGAAGAGCGCGATGCACGCCACGAGGCCGAGCGCCATGCCGAGGGCGGTGAAGGGCCAAAGGTCGGCGAGACGACGCCATGAGGCCCGTACACGAGGGGCGGCTCGGCGAACCGACTCAGGGAATACCTCGGACGGCTTCATGGTTGAGAGCGTGCCACGGGAGGGGTGTCTTGACAGCCCTAGAGCCTTGGCTACCCTCCGCCAGCCCTGGAGAAGAAACCATGAATCACACGCGAGGGAGTTTATGAGCGATGTGATGATCGAGGCGCGGGACCTGACGAAACACTACGGTTCGGTCACCGCCCTCAAGAACGCGACATTTGAAGTCAACCGCGGAGAGGTCGTCGGCTTTCTCGGCCCGAACGGCGCCGGCAAAACGACCACGATGAAGATACTGACGTGCTTCATCGCGCCCTCCGAGGGGACCGCACGGGTCGGCGGCGCCGATATTTTCGAAGACCCGATCGCGGTCCGCCAGGCCATCGGCTACCTCCCGGAGAGCACCCCACTCTACACCGAGATGCTGGTGCTCGAGTACTTGGAGTTCGCCGGCAAGATGCGCGGCCTGAACGGCGATGGCCTCCGGGCGCGCCTCCGCAAGGTCGTCGAGGAAACCAGCCTCGGCGATGTGATCGGCAAGAGCATCGGCGAGCTCTCGAAAGGCTTTCGGCAGCGGGTGGGGCTCGCCCAAGCTCTCATCCACGAGCCCCCAGTCCTGATTCTCGACGAACCGATGAGCGGCCTCGACCCCAACCAGGCCTCCGAGATCCGCGAGCTCATTCGCGAAATCGGCCGCGAGCGAACGATCATCCTGTCCACGCACAATCTGGCCGAGGTGCAGGTGACCTGCGGACGCGTGCTCATCATCTCGCAGGGCCAGCTCGTCGCTGACGACACCCCCGAGGAGCTCGCCGCCCGCGCCGGAAAGCCCCGTTTCATCGCGACGGTGCGGCGCAACGGTCATAGTCCAGCCGACATCCGGGAGGCGTTCTCGAAGATCGGTGACGCGCAAAGCGTGAAGGACCGCGACGGCAACGGGCCGAACGAGCTGATCGTCGAAGTGGTGCCGAAGGGCACTCAAGACCTTCGCGCCGACATTTTTCAGACGGCAGTAGCCGCCGATCTCGTTCTGCTCGGACTCGAGCAACGGGGAGAGAACCTCGAAGACATCTTTCGACTGCTCACCACCGGAACGGGCGGAGCATAACCATGAAGCACATACTCACCATCGGCGGCAGGCAGTTCCGGAGCTACTTCAACGGGCCGGTCGCATACATCGTCATCTGCATCGTCATGCTCACGCTCGGCTTCTTCTTCTGGAAGACGTTCTTTCTCTTCGGCCGCGCCAGCGCGAGAGAGATGTTCCGCTGGCTTGGCCTCATCCTCGTATTCGCTCTTCCAGCACTGACGATGGGTCTGCTCGCCGAAGAGAAGCGAACCGGGACCATCGAGCTCCTGATCACGATGCCGGTCACCGAGGCCCAAGTCATCCTCGGGAAATTCCTGGGCGTCTTCGGGTTGTACGCAGTCCTGCTGGCGCTGACTCTGCCCTACCCGATGAGCGTGGCGACGCTCGGTGATCTCGACTGGGGCCCCGTCTGGGGCGGCTACCTCGGGTTGGTGCTGCAGGGCTCCGCATTGCTCGCGATCGGGCTCATGGCTTCGAGTTGGACCAACAATCAGCTCATCGCGCTCTTCGTGGCGTTGACGCTGAGCGTCTTCTTCTGGGTCCTCGACAAGTTCCTGGCGCTGTTGCCCACGAACGCCGCGTCGGCGCTCGAGTGGCTGTCGTTCGACTACCATTTCCAAAGCATGGCGCGTGGCGTGGTCGATCTCCGCGATGTCTTGTTCTTTTTGTCGGTGACCATCGTCGCGCTCGCCGCGGCGTTTCGGGCACTCGAATCTCGGCGGTGGAGCTAAACGATGTCGTCGAAAGCACAGAGGCGTACCGCCAGCGAGTCGTTGATCTTTCTGGCGATCATCGCCGGGATTCTCATCCTCCTCAACGTCCTCGCGACGTCCTTCCGATCGCCCCGCATCGACCTGACTCGAAATGGACTGTTCTCGTTGGCGGAGGGCTCGGAGCGACTAGCCGCGAGCCTCACAGATCGGGTCGAGGTCACCGCCTACTTCACCGAGAACCTCCCTCCGCCCTTCAACGCCACAGAACGGCAGGTTCGTGACCTGCTGTCCGAGTACGCGGCTGCTTCGGACGGACAGATCGTCGTGCGCTTCGTCAACCCCAACGACGAGGCCACCCAGCAGGCGGCGCTCGCCGACGGCGTACAGCCGGTCGCGCATCAGAAGATCGAGGAAGACCAAGTCGCTGTCGTCGAGGGCTACCGCGGCATGGTGCTCCGCCACCTCGACAGGAGCCGTACGATCCCCGTCATTCAGGACACGACCGGGCTCGAGTACATCATCACGTCGGCCATCAAGGAGCTGGTGGGCGAGCGAGCGCCAATCGGTATCGTGGGTGGGCACGGCAGCCCGAGCCTCACGCAAGGGCTGACCAGCTTGCAGTCGGTCCTCTCGCTCTACGACGCCAGCGAGGTGGACGCGTCCCAGGAGATCGACCCGAACCTCGCCGCCTTGCTGATCATCGGGCCACAGGAGGGGTTCACCGACGACGAGCTCAGGCGCATCGACCAGTACGTCATGCGCGGCGGTTCGCTCGGCATCTTCGGCGGCGCCCTAGCCGTCGACCTCGGCGGCCAAACCGGTCCGTCCGCGCGCCCGGTCAACTCGCGGCTCGGCGGCCTATTGAGTGGCTGGGGCGTGGAGCTCGGTTCGAAGATCGTGGCCGATGCCCAATGCAGCCGCGCGCCAATGCGCGGCCCGCTCGGCCTCCAGGTGCTGGTGCCGTACCCCCCGATTCCAGTGCTCCAGCTCGATGACGAGCAGCTCGAGCATCCTGTGATGTTCCGGCTCGCGTCTCCGATGCTGCCATTCGTCGCGCCCTTGCAGGTCGGTGACGCGCCCGACGGCGTCTCGCTTACCGTGCTGGCCCGCTCTTCCGAGGACTCCTGGACGATGTCCGGCGCCACGATTGGGCTCGAGCCACGCAATCCGCGCGAGTGGGAGATGAGCGCGGAGGCCGGCCCCTTCGATCTGATGGTTGCGCTCGAGGGCAAGCTGCCTTCTGCCTATGCCGCGCCGATCAACGAGGAGCCCGCGACCGGAGTGGAGGCCCCACCGTTCGCGGAAGGTGACGTACGCGTTCTGGTCGTCGGCACGAGCACGTTCCTCGAGGACTCGTTCATGCCGCCACGGCCGCCCCAAGGGGAGGTGCAGATGAACGCTGCCCTCGCGCTGGCGCTCAACGCCATCGACTGGTTGGCCGCGGACTCCGACCTGATCGCGATTCGCGCCAAGACGATCGAGGAGCCTGCGCTCGACATTCCCGACTCGGTCCTCGCAGCGGAAGGCTCGGTGCTTGCGGCTGCTGAAGAAGGCGACGAGGCCGGCCTTCAATCTGGGCTCGAAGAGCGGCGCGCCGCCATCGAGTCCTGGGACGCGAAGAAGCGCGCCTACCGGTGGCTCAATACGCTAGGCATTCCGTTCCTCGTGGCGCTGTTTGGTCTCTTCCGTTGGCGGCAGCGCTCGAACAGGAAGAAGACCCTCAAGCTCTGACGAAGGGGACGATTCGACATGAACTGGCGAAAGAACCGAATCGCGATTGGAGCAGTGGTGTTTGTCGCGCTGCTCGGCCTGACTCTGTGGGCGGTGAACGTCGGAAACCGGGCGCCCACCAGCGCGTCCGAAGTCCCGGCGGTGGAGATCGAAAAGGACGCCATTACGGCGCTCGAGGTCAGGCGACCCGGAGACGACCTGGTGGTGCTGTCGAACGTGGATGGCGCATGGCGCGTGACAAAGCCGTTGGACGCGGAAGCGGACCAGGGCAACGTGGACTCGGCTTTGAATCGGCTGGCCGATCTGCAGCTCGCACGCGTCGTGGCGACGCAGCCGGAGAACTATGCCCGCCTGCAGGTCGACGGCGCCAACGCGGTCGAGGTGGTGGTCAAGGCAGGCGACGAGATCCTAGCCACGCTGACGGTCGGGAAGTATGCCGATGGCATGACGATGCTTCGCTTGGACGACCGCATCGAAGTGTTCGGCGCGAGCGGCTCGCTTCGCTACGCATTCGACCGGGAGCTCAAGGCCTGGCGCAATCGCAGGATCGTGGCCGAGGAGGCGCAGAGCGTGCAATCGATCCGGTTCGAGAGCCCCAACGGGACCTTTGCCTTCGATCGCAACAAGGACGGGTGGACGCCCACGCAAGGCCAAGACGCGCTCGGTGAGCTCGACCCCAAGAAGGTCGACGGGGTCGTCTCGACCGCCGCGCGGCTAACCGCATCGGGCTTCGCTGCCGAGGACATCTCCGAGGCGCGCGCTGGGCTCACCGAGTCCAAGGTGACAGTTACGATGACGTTCGCCGAAGGCGTGGAGCCGATCGTGCTCGAGCTTGGCGAGGTGACGGAGGACCAGGGCGAAGTCTACTTGCAGCGCCGAGGCAACCCAACCGTCTATCTGGTGTCAGAGTATCTGGCCAAGCGCTTGCAACCGGACAGCAAGGCATTCGAGAAAGTCGACGCGCCGCCAGCTCAGCCGCCCGCGATGCCGGCCATGCCGCAGGGGCAAGGCCAACCACAGCTACCGCCCGAAGTCATGCGCCAGCTCCAGGAACAGATCCGCGCACAGCAGCAGCAGCGCTAGTGACCGCCGGCGCCGAGCCGGAACCCTGCAAGCATCACTGCGCCCCACCCCACGAGAAACAGCAGTCCCCCGAACGGCGTGATCGCTCCAAGCTTCGTCTGTCCGGTCACGGTCATGACGTAGAGGCTGCCGCTGAAGAGCGCGATACCGCCGACAAACGACCAACCGGCCACGTTTGCCGCCGCGCCGGCCCCTCGATGCACGAGCCAGGCCGCGACCGCCAGCGCAAGAGCGTGACTCAAATGGTACTGCGCGGCGGTATTCCACCACTCTAAGCGTTTGACCCCGTCGGGAAGATCCTGAAGGCGTGACCGAAGCCCGTGCGCCCCGAAGGCGCCCAATGCCACGGCCGTGAAGCCGAGCAGACCGGAGAGAATGACGAAGATCCTGGACATCGCCCCAATGATGGGTCACTTGGGGTTCTGGAGCTACGACTCGGAGATGAGCGCAGATTTTGGCGTAAACCAAGGCCTGGTCGAAGAACAGTTTCTCAAGTGGGTGGATAACCCCCTCGCTGTCGACGACGCCTGGCGCGAGTATTTCGAGAACCTCGCGCCGGACGACCTTCCGCAGATCTCGAGCGCGGGAACGATTCTCGCCCCCGTCACCGTGGCGGGAATACTCAGCCCAGCACCGCGACCGCAGGACGAGAACGGCGCGCTCGCACCTCATGCGGTCGAGGCCTCACCAACTGGGCCTGCGCAGCATGCTCGACCGATCGATGAGGAAACCGTTGCGCGGGACTCCGTGTTCCTGCCGCCTACGGCTGAGACCGCCCTCGATCCGGTGCTCCCGGACAACCCCGCAATCGCCGCGCGCGCGTCGTTCCCTCCTTCATCGGAGGTGTTGGCGGCGACAGAGCTGCAGGCACGGCTGTCGGCGTTGATCAACGCGCATCGCGTCCGCGGACACTTGTTCGCCAACCTCGATCCGCTTGGTCTCAGTCGAAAACTGCCAGCAGACGACTTCGTCTTGAAACGCTACGGGTTGGCGCACGTCGATCCGGAGACGATCTTCTCGACTGGCGACCTCGCGGGCCCCGCCAACGACTCGCTTCGATCCATCATCGCGCGACTGAAGGACACGTACTCACGAACGATCGGGGTCGAGTACACCTTCCTCGAGAAGCGCGAGGCGCGAAACTGGCTGCGCGACCGCATGGAGCTGACCGGCAATCACATCGATCTCAGCCGAGAGCAGCAGATCCGGATCCTGACCAAGCTCACGGACGCCGAGATTTTCGAGCAGTTCCTGCACACGAAGTACACCGGCGCAAAGCGCTTCTCGCTCGAAGGCGGCGAGAGCGTGATCCCCATGCTCGACATCCTCACGGAGCGCGCATCCGAGCTCGGCGTCGAAGAGATGGTCATCGGGATGGCGCACCGCGGCCGGCTCAATGTGATGGTCAACATCATGGAGATGAACGTCCGGCAGATCTTTGCGGGCTTCGAAGACGACAACCCGGAGGCATACGTCGGTCGCGGCGACGTGAAATACCATCTGGGCTACTCGCTCGATCGCAAGACCGCCAGCGGGAACGACATCCACATGACCCTCGCGTTCAACCCGAGCCATCTCGAGTTCGTGAACCCCGTGGTCGAAGGCCGAGTCCGCGCCAAACAAGATCGAAAGGGCGATGAGTCCCGGTCTACAGTACTGCCGCTTCTGATCCACGGCGACGCTGCTTTCGTCGGTCAGGGCGTCGTTGCCGAGACCCTCAACCTCAGCCGGCTACAAGCCTACGAGACGGGTGGCACGGTCCACGTCGTCATCAACAACCAGATCGGTTTCACAACCAACCCCGAGGACTCCCGCTCGACCTCGTACTGCACCGACATCACGCGAATGCTCCGCTGTCCCGTTTTTCACGTGAACGGCGAGGACCCCGAGGCGGTCGCTCAAGCGGTGACGCTCGCGACCGAGTACCGCCAGCGTTTCCACGGTGACGTCGTGCTCGACCTCTTCTGCTACCGAAAGTACGGCCACAACGAAGGCGACGAGCCGCGCTTCACCCAGCCGGAGATGTACGCGGCCATCGACAAGAAGAAGACCGTGCGGGAGGTATACGTCGACCACCTGGTCAAGAGCGGCAAGCTCACGCACGAGCAGGCCGAGGAGATCAAGGTTCGGCGGCAACAAGACTTGGAGAAGGCCCTCGAAGACACCCGCCAGAACGGCAACTACAACCTCATCCCCGCATCGATGCTCGGCGTATGGACCGGCTACTGCGGCGGCAGCGACTTGGACGTGCCCGACGCCAACACGCGATTCCCTCGCGAAAGGCTCGATCAGGCGCTCGACGCGCTGACGAGCTACCCGGATTGGTTCACCCCGCACCCGCGCATCCAACGGTTCGTGCTCGACAAGCAGCGCAAGGTGCTGGAGTCCGGCGAGGGCGTCGATTGGGGCACCGCGGAGAACCTCGCGTTTGGAACGCTCCTCATCGAAGGGACACGCTGCCGCCTCACCGGCCAGGACGTTCGCCGCGGCACGTTCAGCCACCGGCATGCCGTGATCTTCGACGAAAACACCGGGCGTCGGTACACCCGACTCGGCCACCTGAGCCCCGACCAAGCGCAGTTGGAAATCTATGACAGCCCGCTCTCCGAGGTCGGCGTCGTCGGGTTCGAGTGGGGCTATTCGCTCGACTCGCCTGACGCGCTGGTTTGTTGGGAGGCGCAGTTCGGCGACTTCGTCAACGTGGCGCAGGTCATCGTCGACCAGTTCATCTCCTCGTCCGAAGACAAGTGGCAACGCCTGAGCGGCTTGGTGATGCTTCTGCCGCACGGCATGGAGGGGCAAGGCCCGGAGCATTCGAGCGCGCGTCTCGAGCGGTTCTTGCTCCTCTGCGCGGAGAGCAACATGCAGGTGGTGAACCTGACGACACCGGCGCAGCTCTTTCACTGCCTCAGGCGCCAAGTGATTCGACCGTGGCGCAAGCCCCTCATCGTGATGAGCCCAAAGAGCTTGCTTCGACACAGGCGGGCGATCAGCACGATGGACGAGCTCGCCAACGGAAGCTTCCAGCGCATCATCGCGGACGACCCGGCGATCGATCCCAAGAAGGTCAAGCGCGTCCTGCTCTGCACCGGCAAGGTCTACTACGACATCCTCGAACGCCGGGAGCAGAATGGCCGCGATGACGTCGCGATCCTGCGCGTCGAACAGCTGTACCCCTTGCGCGCGAGCGAGCTCCAAGCGCGCCTCGCTCCCTACGCGCGAGATGTGGACTTGGTGTGGGTCCAAGAGGAGCCGTGGAACATGGGCGCCTGGTACTTCATGCGCGCGCGCCTCCCGGAGATCCTCGGCAGCGAAACCCCGCTCCGCTGCATCGCCCGCCCCGAAAGCGCCAGCCCCGCCACCGGCTCCGGCGCCTCCCACAAACTCGAACAACAGATGCTGTTGAACGAACTGTTTGCGTAGCGGACACGCTCCGCATCCCCAACAAGCCAAAGAAAAGCCCCGTCCGAAGACGGGGCTTTCGAGCGTTCATCGCACGCGTCTACTGCTTGCCAACGTTCACCGAGATCTGTTTCGGTGTTGGCGCTTCCTTTTTTGGAAGCTTCAGCTCCAGCACGCCGTCCTTGAGGTCGGCGCTGATGCTGTCGGTGTCAACCGTTTCTGGAAGACTGAACGAGCGGGAGAAGCCGCCGTAGTGGCGCTCGACACGACGATACGTGCCCTCTCTCTCTTCGTTCTCGACCTTTCGCTCGCCGCTCAGGGTGAGAACGTTCTTTTCGACGTCGATTTTGACGTCCTCGGCGCTCAGCCCAGGTACCTCGGCGTCGACGTAGAAGGCGTCGTTCTCCTCGCGAATGTCGACCGCGACTCGAAACGACTCCTTGGAAAGCCCCTTGCCACTGAAGAAGTGGTCATGGAGGCGGTTCATCTCTTCAAATGGATCCCAACGAACCAACATGATGTACTCCTCCGTCAACCTGCACATGCAGGCCCGGTGATAGTCGAAGAACTCGCTCGGCGAGACCATCACGCCGGAGCTATTTGCTTTCGATGAAGGCAAACTAAGCACGGAAATTCACGTGTCAACACTCTCAAATTGACTGTATTTTCCCGCGCGATAGGCTACCCGAAGATGAAGCTTTCCAAGCTCGTTCTGGCACTGGTGCTGTTGGGTGGGGTGCTGCCAGCCGGTTGCGTTGAAGACGTTCGCTTCAACCCGTCGGGCTGCGACGTTCATGTGCGCGGCCGGTGGCTGGTCGATGGTCAGGACCCGAGCGCGGAGACCTGTGGCAACATCGCGCTCGTCGAGCTCGCCATCATCAACGATCCCCAGGACCAGTTCTGGGCAGCGCCCGAGTTCACCTTGCGCTGTGACGCCGAGAGCGACGAAAACGCCATCATTATCGATGGTGGCGCCTACATCGACACGCAGCTGGTGACGCGAAACCGCTGCGACGGCTCGGGCAAGATCCTGCAAGACCCACCGACCAACCAATACAAATCCCGATGGCGGGGCACCACGGACCTCAAGTTCGTCGTAGACTGCTCACCGATCGTATCGACCCAGATCTCCGAGGCCGATGGAGGCATGATCCTCGAACTCGGCACTATAGATTTCCAAACACGAGACGGAGGGGTGGTGTGTCCGGAGCCCTGAAAGTTGCCAGCGCCTCCCGAGGTCACTAGACACAGATCGTGTTCCGCTTTCCCCCACTGACCCCATTCGTCAAGAAGCTGCTGATCGCGCTCTTCAGCACCTGGATCTTGCAGATCGTCCTTCAGAACTGGGCGGGGGTCCCGATGTTCGAGATCTTTGCGCTCGACACCGGGAGCCTGGGCGTCGCGACGCTGTGGCAACTCGGCACGCACGTGTTCGCGTTCCCGACCGGACCGCAGGCCGTATTCTCGATGCTGATCGTGCTGGTGTTCCTGTGGTGGATGCTCGCGCCCTTCGAGCAACGCTTCGGGCAGAAACGAACGATCCAGCTTTGTGTCGTCGCAGCGTTGTGCTCCGCCCTACTGGCGTTGCTCGTCGGGCTGTTCGTGCCGACAGGCTCCCATCTCTATGGGGCCCAGGCGATTCTCCTCGCCTCGATCGCAGCGTTCGCGTGGTCCTATCGCGGCCAAGGACGCATGAGCTTCTTCGGCGTCATCGAGATGAAGCCGGTCCACATCATCTACCTCGTGCTCGCGCTGAGCGCGCTGATGTTCATCACGTCCGGTGACGCCGTTGCACTCGCCGCTGACATCGGCGCCATCGGCGGCGGCATGGGTTTCATCGAATGGCTGAGGCGTCCGCCCACACGCCGGCGCCGCCCGAAGCGCCGAAAGAAGAAGCAGAGCTCGTTCGACGTCGTTCAGGGCGGTCGCGCGGACGAGCCGCGCTGGCTGAACTAGCCACTGTCGGTTTTGGAGCCTTCCGGGTCAAGCCGTGCTACCTCAACCCCATGAGCGTGTGCCGATCGCAGGGGTGGGCTGTCATGCTGGTCATGTTTGTCGCCGCCGGAGTGCTGTCGAGCTGCTCGGGCCGTAAACAAGTCCCTTTTGGGCTCGAGGACGCCAGCACACCCGAGGAGGACGCGACCGAGGAACCCGCGCAGCCCCCCGAGCTACCCACTGGGGAGACCTTCGCGCCGGACCAAGTCGAGATCCCGGTCGGCGAATCCGCCCTCGTTCTGCAGAAGGGATATGCGCTCAGCGCCCTGCAAATCGATCTCGACGGCAGCGAACCGCTCGACGCCATCGCGGTGTCCGCCGACCCGCAAGAGGTGCGGGTACAGGCCGCGTTCCAACGGGGTCTCACCGTGACCCCGCAGAGGATCGACTCGTTCCTCGTACCGAGCCACTGCAAGGACCCAAAAGCGCAGATCCGTCAGCTCTCGGCTTCCCTGGTGTCGGTGCAAGTCGACCACGCGTGTGAAGCCGGCAACCGAACCAACGTCTGGTTGCTCACGATCGAAGCGCAGCCACGCGTTCGCGAGAGGATCACCGTACTTCCGCCGAACGAGGGTTCGACGGTCCCGATTTCGCTCACGCTCACGGTCGCGGACCAAGATGCGGACGGATACGACGATGTCGTTGCCAAAGTCCGCATCGGCGAGGTCGAGGTCCCGCTCGCTTGGTTGAACAGGCCGGGCGGGTTCGCGCGGGATGCTTCGCAACCGGAAGCCGCGTTCAAACTTCTCGCGGACGACGCATGGGCCTTTCTCGACTCCGACCCCGCCGGCTCGGAGGCGCGGGCGCGTGGCGTCCTCGATGCATTCATCGCGCTTTGCAGAGAGAGTGGCGCTGCCCGCATCGGCCTTGCCGGCAGCCAAGGCATCCAGTGTCAGCAGTCACAAGCCGCCGCACGCGCCGTCGCCGTCGCCATGGTCGCGGCAATTCGACGGGGCAGGTTCATTCGCGCCCTCGAGCTTCAGCGGTGGTGGAACGGGAGCGGCATGCTGCCAACGGCGGAAGAACGAGCGTTGGTGCAAAGCGCTTGGCAGAAAGCCAAAGCCGGTGCTCGCGCGAGCTGGCGCCTACTCGACAAGGAGAGCGCGACCGCGAGCCTATACTTCACCGACGCTGACACGCTGATGGTCGACGGCTTCGCGCCGAAGTCGATCTCCCTCTCCACCGGTGCGGTCACCCGCGTCCCGAAGACCGCTATCGTGCCCCCCACGCGAAGCCCGAACGGCCGTTTCGCCGTCCGCGGTGTGCGCGTGACTTGCGCCGGCTTCGAAGCCGAGGTCGGCCCCCTAC
>JBATLA010000055.1:0-4957 GCA_049669945.1 Polyangiales bacterium
ACTGGTGGTCGGCCATGAAGAAGTAGTCCTTGGCGACCTCTCCGTACCAGCGATTGGCTGCAGGCCAAAAGCCCTCGCCTTCGAGCAACCCAAGCGCGTGCCACGAGTCCGAGAAGAACTACGAAAACGCGAAGAAGGAGAAACAGGCGACGAAGAAGATGTCCTTCTTTCGCTGGCTCAGGGGCAGACCGTCACTCGATGCACTCATCGGACCTCCAACAAACGGCTCCGCTTATAACATCAATTGATCTCCGCTTGCGAAGCCCAGGCTCGTACGTTTACAAGAACCCTAGCAACAGGGGCCAGGCCCCTTTGAGGAAGGGTCAAGCGACGTGACCGCAGAGACAGCCGTTCCAGCCACCCCGAGCTCGATGCCGACTAGGCCCATCCCCCGTCGCGCGGGCCATTGGTTCTGGGGGTGCTTGATGGAGATGATCCAAGACCGCTCCGGGTTCTTGGTCGACAAGCACGAAGAGCACGGTGACGTCTTCATTTCCCGCGCTCTGCTGCGCGACCTCTTGTTCGTCCGCGACCCCGCGGTCGTCTATGGCATCAACGTCACGCACTGGTCCGACTTCTACAAGCCGGACTACATCAAGCAGATGTGGAAGCCGTTCCTCGGCAACGGCTTGGTTCCCAACGACGGGGAGTCCTGGAAACGGCAGCACAAGCGCATCCTTCCAGGCTTTCACAAGAAGCGGGTCGACGCGTACGCCCCGACGATGGTCGAGTTCACCGAGCGGATGCTCGATCGATGGCAAGAGGGCGAGCGCCGAAACATGCGGCTCGAGCTCAACGGGCTCGCACTCGAGGTTGTCGCCGCGACGCTGTTCGACATCGACATTGGCAAGGAGGACTCGAAGACCATTCGCGAAGCGATGGGCGAGGTCAGTGAGATCCTCGTGAAGGACGCGGACAACATGGTGCCGCGCCCTGACTGGTGGCCGACGGCGAGCAACCGTCGAAAGAAGCGGGCGATCGGCAAGATCGAGGACATCATTCGCCGCGTTCATCAAGAGCGTCTCACCAATCAGCAGGACCGAGGCGATCTGTTTTCGCACATGGTCTTCGTCGAAGATGATCAAGGCCGCATGAGCGACAAGCAGCTGCGCGACGAAGCGATGACGTTGATCTTCGCAGGTCACGAAACGACCGCTCACGCCCTCGTGTGGACCTGGTACCTGCTGGCGAAGAACCCCGACAAGGTCGCCAAGATGCGAGAGGAGCTCGAGAGCGTCGTTGGCGACCGGCGCGTCGAAGTCGACGATCTTCCGAGCCTCCCCTACCTCGAGATGGTGGTGAAAGAGTCCTTGCGCTTGTACCCTTCTGTCTGGGCCTATGCGCGCCAAGCGCAGCGCGATGTCGTCATCAACGGCTACGAGATCAAGAAGGGCCAAACCGTCACCCTCGGCCACATCGCGATGGGACGGAACCCGAAGTACTACGACAAGCCAATGGAGTTTCGGCCCGAGCGCTGGACGCGTGAGTTCGAACGCCAACTTCCACGCGGCGCTTACACGCCCTTTGCGGGCGGGCCCCGCGTGTGTATCGGCAAGCAGTTCGCCATGATGGAGATGCGGATGATACTCGCGACGCTCGTGCGCCGACTCGAGATCACGATCCCGGACGGCTTCGAGCCCGATTTCGTCACCGAGCTCTCGATGCATCCCGGCGACCGGGGCATGCCGACCGACGTGAAATTCTGTGCGCGGTAGCGGCGATCTGAGCTCCGCCGCTGGTCTCCCAGCTCCGCGCCTCCAAGGAATGTGAAGGTCGATAGGCGAATCCCGTTGGCACTCGACGGCAGAGCGCTAGTCTGATTGGGAGGGTCGTTTGAGGCGCTGGCAGATACGAGGGCTGACATCGAGGCGGGTCCACGTATTCGAGCCGGAGGAAGTGACCGTTCGGGGTCTGCCGGAAGTGGAGCCGGCCTCCGTAGGCTTGGCGCCGCACGCAGTTGAGGCGATTTGGTCAGCCGTTGTCGACTTCTACAGAACGGGGTTTCATCCGGCGCTCGGTCTGTGCATTCGTCGGCGGGGTCAGGTGATTCTCGACCGCACGATCGGGCACGCCCGTGGCAACGCGCCCGGCGATGCCGATGGCACCGAGCTCGTCCAGGCAACGCCCCGCACCCTGTTCAACTTCTTCTCCGGGTCGAAGTCCGTCACAGCCATGTTGGTGCACTTGCTCGCGCAGCGTGAGTTGCTGCACGTCGATGAACCCGTCGCGACGTTCATTCCCGAGTTCGGTCGTCACCGAAAAGGCCGCATCACGATCCGCGACTTGCTCACGCACCGTGCTGGCATCCCCGTTGCACCCACCGAAGCTGCCGACCTCGAGATGCTCCAAGACCCGAGCCTGATCCTCGAGATGATCTATGACCTTCGACCAAGCTATAGGCCCGGGACGGTGCCCGCGTACCATGCGGTGACCAGCGGCTTCGTGTTCGCGGAGCTTATCCAGCGGGTCACCGGCGCGGACATACGCGCTTTCTTAGATGAAGAGATCGCCAAGCCCCTTGGGATGACGCACTTCAACTACGGCCTGCCCGACGCCAGACTTCATGAAGCCGCGCTCGACGCGTGCACGGGGCCGAAGCTGATCTGGCCGCTCAAGGACATCTTCCAGCGCTCGCTCGGCGTCTCCGTAGAAGCGCTCATCGAGCTCTCGAATGATCCCCGGTTTCGCACGGGCGTCATCCCATCGGGAAACTTGTTCGGCACACCGAACGACATCTGCCGCTTCTTCGAGCTCCTGGTCTCAGGCGGTGAGCTGGACGGCCTGCGGATCTTCTCCGAGTCGACCGTCCGTAGAGCCACTGCGCCGCAGACGCCCGGGCAGCTCGATCGGATGATCTTCCTACCGATCTCGTACTCAATGGGCTTCATGCTCGGCACCGAACCGGTTGGCCTCTATGGCTTCCGCTGCGGTCGGGCGTTTGGTCACGTCGGCTTGAGTAACGTCCTCGCGTGGGCGGACCCGGAGCGCGACATCTCGGTCGCGCTCATGAACTCGGGGAAGCCGTTGTTCGCTTTGGATACCGCATATTGGCCTGAGGTCGTGCGGCGCATCAGCACCGGCATACCCCGCGACGGCACCCGCTTCGTCGTTTGATATATGGAGGAAACCCGAGCATGCCAACGGATGCTCATCCCTGCTGTGCTCAAAGACAGCGCCGTCTGAGGACGGTTGTTCGAGTCAATCCAAATACTTCTCGGGTAACTAGAACGCCGCTTTGACCGCCAGGTTGACCCCGAACTCGTTCGTCCTGAGGCCGACGAGGTTCACTTGGCCCGGCTGTGAGGGTGGATCCGGAAACGTGTCGGCAAAGGAGAGACCGGCGAGCTGACCCTTGCCGTGCGAGTACCGGAACGCGGCGGCGAACGCGAGATAGAAACCGTCTTCGCCTCGCTCGGGCGGCTTCTCCCGATTCGCGAAGTCGACTCCAAGCGTGAAGCCGTAGTAGTCGATCTGGGTCTCTGCGAAATCGGTTGGCGTGCTTTCCGGGCTGAAGTCCGTGAAGAACCCCGCCCCGAGCTTGAGGCGATTCGTGAGCTTGAAGATCCCCCCGAGGCGAACGTCGGCGGTCGTGTGCCAGTCGATGCCCAAGGACGGCGTATTCAGCGGAAAGCCCACGATGACGTCCAGCTCGAGCCATCCCCATGCACCGATTAGGGCAGTGCCAAGGCGGGTGAGCCCGCGCTCGACTCCAGCCCAGGCGCCGCCAAGCTCGTCGATTTGGGTTCCGTTGAACTCAGGCGGCACTGCGGGAACTGGGGGTTCGGCCGGTGGCGACGAGAGCTGTTCCGTCGCGGTGGTCTCGTTGTTGAGATACACGAGGTAGCTCGGGGTCGCGACCATCCAACCGAAGCGAACCTTAGGGGTCGGAGCCCATTGGAGGCCGAGCTTGAGTTGAAGCCCGCCTCCCGAGATGGCCTGATTGAGGTTTCGGTTGAACGTGCCTCCGGGGCCGTCGTCGTAGGCCCCGGACACGATCTCGGTGACCCGCTGGTTCGCGATCACGATATCGAAGCCGCCGCCGAGGAGGAACTTCTCGCTCTTCTTCCAGGCAACGGCCGAGCTCAAGTGGTACAGGGACTTGGTCTGATCGGCCGTGGCATAGATCGTCGCGGCTTCGGGCGCGCCGCTGTCCGTCGTCACGGAGTCCTGCAGAAACTGGTCGCGCGAGCGTGAGAAGAAGAAGCCGATGCCCCACCTCAGAGCGGGCCTTGGCGCCGTGACGAACGTGAGCGCACGGGGTATCGCCTGCAGAGCGGAGAAGTCGCCCTCGCTTTGCTCGCCGCTGTCGATGGACAGAACGCCGGGCGCCTTCACGACGTTGTAGCTCAAGACGGCGCCGGTCAGGCCGACCGCGCGACTATCGAGACGCGCGACGCCGGCGGGGTTGAACCACATCGCGCCACCGGTGTGTACGTTTGCGACGACGGAACCGCCAGTGAGCGCGACGTCACTCCCCGCGACGATGTCCTCGTTGTTGCCCGCCTTCGCCGCGCCCGTGCCCAACAAGAGCGCGGCCAAGAAAACTGCTGAGGTCCGCATCACCTCAGTCAGCCGCTTCGAGGACCACCACCGGGATGACCCGGTCTGTCCACGTTTCGTAGCTGGCGAAGTCGGGATAGTGCGCGACCAGCTTCGGCCACAAACGTGCGCGCTCCGCAGGGTCGGCGGTACGCGCTCTCATCTTCATCTTTCGGCGCTTGATCTGCACCTCGCACTCTGGATTCGCCACCAGGTTCTTGTACCAGAGCGGGTCCTTCGGCAGTCCGCCTTGTGAGGCCCAGATGATCACGGCTTCACCGTCCTCGATGAACAGCAGCGGCGCAGTGCGGGGCTGGCCGCTCTTTCGGCCGATCGTCGTCAGCAGCAGCACGGGAACGCCCCAGGGGAACGCGCTTCCGACCCGCCACTTCGAGCCAAGCAAGCCTCCTGTCCACCG
>JBATLA010000056.1:0-7341 GCA_049669945.1 Polyangiales bacterium
TTCGTGATGGTGATGTCGTAGCCGAAGACGAACCGCCGCCTGGCTGGTTGCGATTGGTCTTCGAGATATTGGCTCTGCACCTGAACGAGAACGCCGCGCGTCGTCGCGCTCGAGGTCGTCTTCGGACGGCTCATTGCGCCGTCTCCCGTAGCTGCCGCGCGTGACTGACCCAAGGCGACCCTGCCACGGCCAGCCGCCACTCCGCGTCTTGATGCGCGGGCTCGGCGTATCCTATTCCGATTCGTGCGCCTATCGCTACGTCGTTCACGGGCGTCCCTTCTCGAACCTCGAGCCCCCCACGGCGATAGAGCGCATGCCCGCTGAACGACCCGTCGAGGCCCAGCGCCTGACCGACCTTGCCCGGACCGGTGAGAAGCACAGGCCCTTCTTTGCCGCCGCGGCGTCGGCGAATGGTCGCGTGCCCGGCAAGGGGCTCACACGAGCGGATCAATACGGCGGCCCCCTCACCGTTCCGGTTGGTCACGAGATTCAGCATCTGATGCAAGCCGTAGCAGAGATAGACGTAGGCGCGCCCCGGCGGGCCCCACATCGGCGCGTTTCGCGTGGTGAGCCCGGCACGGCAGTGGTTCGCACTGTCGTCGGGATAGCGATACGCCTCGACCTCGGTGATCCGAAGCCCCACGCCTCCGTGCCAAATCTCCTGGCCCAGCAGGTCGCGCGCCACGTCGAGCGCGTCGCGCGCGTAGAACTGTCGCGGGAGAAGTCGGCCCGACACCGCCCAAGTGTGAATCAACGCCCGCGCCGGCGCCAGGAAGCGCGTGAGAGCGTATGTTCTGAAGCCGGTCAGTCAGGAGCTACGCTGCGGCGGGTGTGAAGAACCTGCGCCCCGGCACAAAGCGTCTCGGCTCGGTGGCCGCAAACCGGGGGGCTTCGCAGGTCTGCGCGTGCGTGGGCTTGCCGGTTCGACCCCGATGCACGATGCACTGGGGATGAGATCTCACGAAGAGCGCCCTCACGTCGTCATCCTCGGCGGTGGGTTCGGTGGGCTGGCCGCAGCGCGTAAGCTCGGTGGTGCGTCGGTGCGCGTCACCCTCGTCGATCGATCGAACCACCATCTGTTCCAGCCGCTGCTCTATCAAGTTGCCACGGCGCTCCTGCCAGCGCCGGACATCGCCGCACCGCTTCGAAACCTGCTTTCCGAGCACGGCAACGTGCGCGTATTGCTCGCCGAGGCACAGCGCGTGGACGTCGACGCGCGGGTGGTCGAGCTCGACCATGGCGAAGTCCTCGCGTACGACTTCCTGATCGTCGCGACGGGTCTCAAGCACCATTATTTCGGCAACCCAGAGTGGGAACGTCATGCCCCGGGGCTCAAGACGCTTTACGAAGCCCTCGAGATCCGAAACCGCGTCCTGCTGGCATTCGAGGCCGCCGAACGCATCAGCGACCCAGAGCAAAAGAGAGCATTTCTGAGTTTCGTCGTGGTCGGGGGCGGCGCCACGGGAGTCGAGCTGGCGGGGCAGCTTTCCGAAATCTCGCGCAATGCCCTTCGTCGCGACTTCAGCACGATCGATCCATCGAGCGCCCGGATCGTGCTCGTCGAGGGCGGAGACCGCATCTTTCGCGACTACAATCCGAAGCTTTCAGCGCGAGCGCGCCGCGATCTGGAATCTCTCGGTGTCGAGGTCCGCACCTCCGCGTTCGTCACCGAGATCGACGGCGCCGGCGTGACGCTGGCCAGTGCCGAACGCATCGAGGCGAACACGGTGCTCTGGGCGGCAGGTGTTCGCGCGAGCTCGATGACCGAATTCCTCGACACCGAGCTCGATGAGATGGGCCGGGTCAAGGTCACACCTTTTTGCACGGTCCCCGGACACGACGAGGTCGCCGTGCTCGGTGACTTGATCCACTTTCCACACAAAAAGGACGGTCGGCCCCTGCCCGCCGTCGCCCAGGTCGCGCTACAGAGCGGCAAGCTCGTCGCGGAAAACATCCTCCGCCGCCAGGAAGGAGAGCCGCCCAAACCTTTCGAGTACTTCGACAAAGGCCTGATGGCGACCATCGGTCGAAACCGCGCCATCGTCGAATCGGGACGCTTTCGAATGACCGGTCTTTCCGCATGGATCACTTGGCTGTTCATTCACATCGCGTTCTTGGTCGGCTTTCGGAACCGCGTGGCCGTGATGTCCCAGTGGATTTGGGCCTACGTGACCAACAAGCGCGGGTCGCGGGTCGTCTTCAGTCACCCGAAGGAGCAAGGCCCCACCGTGCTCGATCCCCACGTGTCCGTCGCGCCGAGCGCGGCCGAGCAGGTCACTAGCGAAGCGGGCATCCCCGCAGCCCGTCCGTCCGATGCCTGGGCCTGGTCCCGCCCGGACGACTGAGCGCGCTGCACCCCCAATGCATAGCCCCGTGACGGAAATCACCCTTGTTGCGCGCTCCCATCTTTCGCGGAATACTTTTGGGCCTGGGGGGTTAGCGACCTGTGATGGATTTGGGCCGAGCAGAGGAGTGGAGCGCCACGCGACGCCGAGTTGGCTGGCGCGTCACGCTATCGACTCTGCTCGTAGTCGCCGTATCTGCTGGTTTTTCCAGCGCAGGAAGCGACCTTGTCACGGGGGCAGATGCCACCGTGGCGGAGCTGAGCGCGCCCGGCCAGCGTCTGCAGGAACCTTCATCCGAGCGTCTTGGCGCCTGGGCCAACGAAGCGATCGACTCGTTCGAGGACGACGACCTCGACTGCGAACAGCCCCTTCCGCCCTCGGTCCAGACTAGCCGATCATCAGCAGCATCGAGCTCTTCGGCCCCGCGTCTTGCTAGCGGTGAGCCAGCCCGGACTTATCCCGCCCGCGGTCCCCCTTCCGCCTGACGAAGCCCTCTTTGGGCTTCGTCTCCAGCGTGTGTGATTGCCCCCGAGCATCGGGGCAACGCTGTGTTCTGAACGTGAAGGCGGATTATCATGTCGAAAGTAGAGTCGAAGGGCGGGCTGCGCAGCGCCGTCCCCGTTGCAGATCTCAAAGCAGGGTTCCTGGTTTTCCTGATCGCGCTTCCCCTCTCTCTGGGAATCGCGATGGCCAGTGGCTTTCCGCCGATTTCGGGTGTTCTCACCGCGATCATCGGAGGGATGGTCGTTACGTTCCTCGGTAGCGCGCGCCTCACGATCAAAGGCCCCGCCGCCGGGCTCATCGTCATCGCGCTAGGCGCCGTTCAGGAACTGGGTCAGGGCGACCCGATGCTCGGATACCGCCGAGCCTTGGCGATAGGCGTCGCCGCAGCCTGCGTGCAGATCGTTCTTGCCCTACTCCGATCCGCCTCGATCGGCGTGGCGATGTCGCCCTCGGTCGTTCACGGAATGCTCGCAGCGATTGGCGTGATCATCATCTCGAAGCAGGCCCACACGCTCGTCGGGGTCGCTCCGGAAGCCAGGGAACCACTCGAGCTGCTGCTTGAAATCCCCCAGAGCGTCGCACACGCGAACCCGGAAATTCTCGCACTCGGCATACTGTCACTCCTCATTCTGTTCGGCTGGCCGCTGATCCGGCAACGTTGGGCGAAGGCCCTACCCGCTCCCGTCGTGGTTCTCGCGGTCACGGTGCCTCTGAGTCTGTGGCTGGACCTGGACCACTCGCACGCCTACCGGTTCCTCTCGCATCAGTTCCACGTTGGGCCGGAGTTCTTGGTCCAGTTGCCCGGCTCACTCCTGGACGCTGTCGTGTTCCCGGACTTCTCGATGCTGTTCAGTCTCGTCTCGCTCAAGTACGTGGTGATGTTTGCGCTGGTTGGAACGATTGAATCGACCCTGAGCGTGCTTGCGGTCGATCTGATGGATCCGGAAAAGCGCGCCTCGAACCTCAATCGAGATCTGCTGGCGCTTTCCGTCGGCAACCTGGGCTCATCCCTCCTAGGGGGCCTGCCGATGATCTCCGAGATCGTGCGAAGCAAGGCCAACGTCGATGCAGGCGCCAAGTCCCACTGGGCCAATTTCTTCCATGGCGCCTTCCTGCTGGGATTCGTCGCGCTCGCGCCGGGGCTGTTGAGCGAGATTCCGCTTGCCGCCCTTGCGGCCATGCTCGTCTACACCGGCGCCAAGCTCGCCTCACCCCGGGAGCTTCTGCACGTCAAGCACATCGGAGTCGACCAGCTCGCGCTCTTCCTCACGACGCTCCTCGTCACCTTGGCGACGGATTTGCTCGTCGGCGTGGCAGCTGGCCTGCTTCTCAAACTGATCCTTCACCGCGCCCGGGGGGCGACGTTCAAGCAGCTCTTCCGCACACAGGTCGTGCGGATCGAAGACGGCAGTGAACTGCGCCTCACCCTGCATGGCGCCGCGGCGTTCACGAGCCTTCTTGCCGTGCGAAAGGCGCTCAGCAATCTCGATCCCTCGTTTCAGCGCGTCGTGATTGACGTGAGGGATGTGGCCATCGTGGACCACACGTTTCTGAGCCGAGTGGAAGGATTGTCCAACGAGTGGCCGAACGCAGAGCTTGAAATCGTGGGAATCGATGCATTGACTCCACACTCGCCCCATCCGCATTCGACACGCCGCAAGGCCAGCGGATGACTTCCGCAGCGGACGACCTCCTCGGCTTGTCTATGGCCACGACGGCGGATTCCTCGGAGCACCATGGGCTCGAAGAAATGCTCGAGCATGCATCGCACTTGCTTCCCCAGCAGTCGCCACTGCACATGTTCGTGCATCACAACACCCTCCACGCTTTCGAGCACCTGCACTTCGAAAAAGCCGTCACGGACGGAGCGGCGCTCTTTGGAACGGAGCCTTACCAATCCGAGCGCGCGTTCGCGCAGTGTCTAGAGACTGCCCGGATCCGACCCGCGGACATCGATGCGGTGCTTGCGCCTGCGGCAGACGGCGTCGATGCCCCAGTCATTCCCGGAGGACCGACCCGCCGGGAGCTGCGCGCGCTGAGACTACGTAATCACTTCGAGGTCCCGAAGGGAGCCGCGCTGCACTGGATGCTGGAGGAGACCGGCACCTTGTTTCGCTTCCACAGACGCGTTCCCGAAGCAGCGCGCGCAGCCATCCTGCAATCCGCGGAACGAGTCTCCGTCGACCTGACCCCCATGACCTCGAGGGCTCGCGAAGAGCAGGCGCTCGGGCACTTGTGGAAGACCCTGCTGGCAGTGGCACCGCCCGCGGCTCGCTCCGAGGTCGGCATACGGCAGCGCGACCAGTTACTCCACGCAATCGGGGTCGACACGGATCGACTGGTGCATCCACTCCTCATCCGCTTCTGCGCCGCATTCGTCGACCAGGGGATCGCCTACTGGCGCATGCCCAATCGCGAGGACGGCTTGCTCGATGCGTTTCGCGCGCTCTATGGGCTGGGGTCTGGACCCATCGACCGATGGATGCGGGGCCTTTCGAAGGAGTTGAGGCGTCAAAGAAGCAGCGCATGGGACGCGGAACGGACCGTCTACTGGGCCCTAGGCGAGCTCGGGGTCCCAAGCACGCAATGGGCGCGGTACATCCAAGAGACGCTGCTTTCCCTTCGTGGTTGGGCCGGAATGATTCGGCAGTTGGAGGTGCGTCCGGACACGGCTCCGGTCGACCCGCCCCCGGCCCGGCTGGTGGACTATCTGGCACTTCAACTGACACTCGATCTCCACGCTGCGAAATTCGAGCTTCGAAAGCATGCTGGTCGTTCGACCACGCTTGCGGACGCCTTTTCGCGTCTCGGCAACACTGCACAAGAGCGGGAGCTGGATCTCGAGCTCGTCTACGAAGCCTTCATTTCCGCGCAGCTCGGGGGAGTCGGGCCCGCGGAGATGACGAGCTCCGCGGAAGCAAAGCGCTGGCTCGAAGAAGTTCGCGTGTTCGACTCCAATGAGCGGCGCAGGCTCTTGCACTTGGCCTACGAGAGAAGGCATCGCATTGGCGTTCTGGACGGAATCACAGGTCACTGCCGCTTGGGCCGCACGCCAGAAGGGAGCCCCCGCTTTCAAGCGGTGTTTTGCATCGACGACCGGGAGGAATCCTTGCGCCGGCACCTCGAGGAGCTTCATCCGGATGTACAGACGTTTGGATATGCCGGTTTCTTCGGCATTGCGATGGCGTATCAAGGAATCGAGGATATTCGACCAAGGCCGCTCTGCCCGGTAGCCGTCCGCCCCGACCACTACGTTACCGAACGCGCCCTCGACGAAACCGAGGCCGCCGCGTTCGCAGGCCGGCGCCGACGCCAGGGTCGAGTGACCCATTCCGTTGGGCTCGGGAGCAAGATGCTCACGCGGGGCGGGCTGTTGTCCGCCCTGTTTGGCGTTCTTGCCGTGATTCCACTTCTTGGAAGGAGCCTTTTCCCCCGTAGGACCGAGCGCCTCGCGCACTGGGCACTGCATCGGACGGCGCCGACTCCACCGACCCGCCTCTGCCTCGAGGCAAGCGGTGAACCACGCCCCGATGGCCTTGCCTCGGGGTACACGCTCGACGAAATGGCGGCCATCGTGGCCAAGGTCCTCACGACGATCGGGATGGAGGGGAACCTGTGCCCGCTGGTCTTAATCGTGGGTCATGGGTCATCCAGCCTCAACAACCCACACGAGGCAGCCCACGACTGCGGCGCGACCGGGGGGGGTCGAGGCGGGCCCAACGCCCGTGCGTTCGCTCAAATGGCCAACGATGCGCGCGTTCGCGAGCGTCTCCGGGCGCGGAACTTGGTCATCCCCGAATCGACCCGTTTCGTGGGCGCCTACCACAACACCTGCGATGACTCGATGACCTACTACGACCAGGATCTGCTGCCGCCGCAGTTCCTCGAGGCGCTGGCGGACGTGAAGAACGCCTTCGCCCATGCCTGCCGCCTGGACGCGCACGAGCGATGCCGCCGCTTCGAGTCGGCGCCTCTCGACCTCACTCCAGAATCCGCACTCATCCACGCAGAGGCGCATGCCTACGATCTCGCACAGCCGCGACCCGAGTACGGACATGCCACGAACGCGGTCTGCATCGTCGGCCGCAGAGAGCGAACCCGCGGACTGTTCCTCGATCGACGCGCGTTTCTGGTTTCCTACGATCCGACACGGGATCCAACGGCTGCGATTCTGGGAGCCCTACTGCGATCGGTGGGCCCCGTCGGCGCGGGCATCAACCTCGAATACTACTTCAGCTTCGTCGATCCCACGGGGTACGGCAGCGGCACCAAGCTTCCTCACAACATCGTCGGACTCATCGGCGTGATGGATGGACACGCGTCGGACTTGAGAACTGGCCTCCCTTGGCAAATGGTGGAGATTCACGAACCGGTCCGACTGCTGACTATCGTCGAGACGAAAATCGAGATGCTGGAGCGCGTGCTCGCACAAGAGGCGGGGCTGGCGAATCTCGTGAACAATGCGTGGATCCAACTGGTCGCGTGGGACCCC
>JBATLA010000057.1:0-1770 GCA_049669945.1 Polyangiales bacterium
CCTCTGCATAGCCCAGGATACCGAGGATGCCGGCGACGCAGGCGATGACGCCCGTTGCCTTGCGGACGCGCGCCATCGGTAGGCCGCCCTTGAAAGAAAGGTGAACCGCCCCGACGACGACGCCACCCACGAGTAGGCCGAGCGCGACCGCGAGCCACATCTGGTCGCGCACCTCGGGGCGGGGGTACGGAAGGACCCCGCGCACGTAGTAGAACGCGAGAGCGAGCATCGCGATCCCGAAGATGCTCTTCGTCCACTCCACCCACCGACCGGATTTGGGCAGCGTGATTGCGAACGTTCCAACCACCCAGAACAAGACACCGATGCCGATCGCATAGACGAACAACGCGAGCGCGCCAAAGCCCACATGCCCGGTAGTGGCGACCCAGGTGAGCAACACCGCGAGAACCGGGCCTGTACAAGGGGCGGCGATCAGCCCATTGACGAAGCCGAGCACGAACGCCCCGCGTAGCCCGAATCCGCCGGCCTGCGCGAGCCGGTTTTGCAAGGCCGAGGGAAGCGCAAGGTCGAATAAGCCGAACATGCTGAGCGCCATCACGGTGAACAACGCAGCGAGCGCGCCAACGACCCACGGGCTCGCCAGGGCTCCGCCAAACGCGCTTCCTGTCAACGCCGAGACGACGCCAAGCGGCGTGAACAGCGCAGCGATTCCCAACACGAATGCGGTCGACAAGAGAGCGGCTTTGGTGCGGCTCTCTGCCTGCCTTGCGCCGAATACGCTGACCGTAATGGCGATCATCGGGTAGACGCATGGGGTGAGGGAAGTGGCGAGACCTGCCAAGAAGATCAGTCCCAGTGCGCCACCGTAGCTTCCATCTTGGAGGGCATCGGCGAACGGACCGGTCAGCTCACTGAGGGTATCGGCGGACGCATGCACTTCGACGGTCAAAGCGGCGACAAATCCGAGTAAACCGACCCACGCTGCTCGGCACATGGCCGAACTATGGTGCTCGTTTGGTTGACCGTCCACGAACCTGGGACGTAGCCTTTTGTTGGGGGACACTTTGCCGCTACTTTTCCTGCTGTTTGTTGCCATCGCTACCGGAGCACTGTCCGCCTATGCCGGTCGCGACGAGCTTCGCCACAGCGGGGAAGCGATGTGGCGGACCGAGGCCTTTCTCGCGTACGCGCTCTTCGTTGGATTCGTTCTCCTGCCAACAGTGATCTACTTCTATGTATTTCACGGCGATTGGTTTCTCTTCTATTGGATCGACACGCGTCGCGCTCCCTGGGTCTGGGGACTGCTTGCGGTGTTGCTCCAGCTCGGTGCAGCCTTCGTGGGCTTTCGACTCGGTGCCGCGCTTTGTCGCGCATCTAGAGACGTCGCGGCCCGTCGGGTCACGGTCGTGGCCGCGCTCATGGGGCTGGCCGTTTGGCCGGTCGCCTGGGAGCGGATCTCGGTGGTCGGGTCGCACCGGCAGTTCATCCGTGACTACGGGCTCCTCGAATTCTTCTCGAGCCCCGCGTTCTACTCCGGTCTCGCGATGCTCACGATCACCAGCGTTGCGTTTGGGTGGGTTGTTTTTCGCATCGACCGGCAAACCCGCGACACGGTCTGAACGGGATCCCGGTCCGCGTTACGAGGTCAATAGTCCCATGTGTTCACGCAGATGCATGGCTGGGGCGGACGCCCAGAACTTCAGGGCATCCACGAACGCCGGGTGAGCCTCGAATGTCTCGCCTTCGGCCTCGCGCTCGGGCGCAATGCGGCTCCGAACGTCTCGGACTAGCGGTTCGAGGTCGTCGCAG
>JBATLA010000058.1:0-5923 GCA_049669945.1 Polyangiales bacterium
CTGGCAACCTACTCGCTACTGCCCATCCTTCGCGCGTTCACAGCGCCCGCCGGCATCGCGGTCGAGCTCCCCGATATCTCGCTCGCGGGGCGCATTCTGGCGAGCTTCCCTGAAGCGCTCACCGACGAGCAGCGGATTGGCGACGCGCTTGCGGAGCTCGGGCAGCTCGCGAAGACGCCCGAGGCAAACATCATCAAGCTGCCGAACATCAGCGCGTCGGTGCCGCAGATGAAGGCTGCCGTCGCCGAGCTTCAGGCCAAGGGCTTCGCTCTCCCCGACTACCCTGAGGACCCCAAGACCGACGAGGAGCGCGCCATCGCCGAGCGTTACGCAAAGGTGAAGGGGAGCGCGGTGAACCCCGTCCTTCGTGAGGGCAACTCAGACAGGCGTGCCCCTCAGGCCGTCAAAGAGTACGCGCGCGCCAATCCCCATCCAATGGGGGCGTGGACGAGCGCCTCGAAGACCCATGTAGCGACCATGAGCGCCGGGGACTTCCGTCACAACGAGAAGTCGGTCACCGTGCCCGCCGCGACGACCGTGCGGATCGAGCACCTCGCCAAAGACGGTACGACCACAGTCTTGAAAGACGGGCTCGCGCTGCTCGAAGGCGAGATCATCGACGGCACGTACATGAGCAAGAAGGCGCTCGTGGCGTTCCTGCGAGATCAGGTGGGAGACGCGAAAGCGCTCGGCATCCTGTTCTCGCTCCACATGAAAGCGACCATGATGAAGGTCAGCGATCCGATCATTTTCGGTCACGCCGTGCGGGTCTTCTTTTCGGATCTTTTCGACAAGCACGGGGCGGAGCTCGAGGCGATGGGCGCGAACCCGAACAACGGCTTTGGCGACGTCATCGCGCGGATCGAGAGCCTTCCCGCCGACCAACGCGGTGAAATCGAGGCGGAGATCGATGCTGCGTACCAGAACGGCCCCGGCCTCGCGATGGTCAACTCGGACAAGGGCATCACGAACCTCCATGTGCCGAGCGACATCATCATCGACGCCTCCATGCCGGCGATGATTCGCACGTCCGGTCAAATGTGGGACGCCGAGGGGAAGACCCAGGACACCAAGGCCGTGATCCCCGACAGCAGCTATGCCGCGGTCTACCAGGAGGTGATCGCGTTCTGCCAGAAGCACGGTGCATTCGACCCCACGACGATGGGCAGCGTCCCCAACGTCGGCTTGATGGCCCAGAAGGCCGAGGAATACGGCTCTCATGACAAGACCTTCGAGATAGCCGCGGACGGTGCGGTGCGAGTCATCGACACCGACGGGAACACGCTCATCGAGCACGAGGTCGAGGCGGGCGACATTTGGCGCGCCTGTCAGACGAAGGATGCGCCGGTTCGGGATTGGGTTGCTCTGACGGTGCGGCGCGCGCGGGCGTCCGGCACTCCGGCGGTGTTCTGGCTCGACGAGACGCGAGCCCACGATGCAGAGTTGATTGCCAAGGTGAGCGCGTACCTCCCTGAGCACGAAACGACAGGGCTCGACATTCGTACCTTGCCTCCCGCCGAGGCGACGCGTTTCTCGCTCGAGCGCCTCAAGGAGGGCAAGGACACGATCTCGGTGACCGGGAACGTCCTCCGCGACTACCTCACCGATCTGTTCCCCATCCTGGAGGTCGGCACGAGCGCGAAAATGCTCTCGATCGTTCCGCTGATGAATGGGGGTGGATTGTTCGAGACCGGGGCCGGCGGATCGGCGCCCAAGCACGTGCAGCAGTTCGAGAAGGAGAATCACCTTCGCTGGGATTCCCTCGGCGAGTTTCTCGCGCTTGCGGCATCGCTCGATTTCCTGTCCGAGCAACGAAACGACTCGAAAGTGAAGATCCTAGGCGACACCCTCGATGCCGCGGCGACCAAGTATCTCCTCGAAAACAAGTCGCCTTCCCGGAAGGTGAACGAGATCGACAACCGGGGCAGCCATTTCTACCTCGCGCTCTACTGGGCGCAGGCGCTCGCCGAGTCGAACGACGACGAGCTTCGGTCGTACTTTGCGCCGGTCGCCAAGTCGTTGGCGGACAACGAAGCCAAGATCGTCGCCGAGCTACTCGAAGTGCAGGGGCAGCCGATGGATGTCGGCGGCTACTACATGCCTGACGACGAGCTTGCCTCGAAGTCGATGCGACCGAGCGCAACGCTGAACGCGATCATCGACAGCCTCTAGGATCGTGCCGATCACGGAATCGTGTAGAGCTGATCCATGAATCCGATCGCGAAGTCACTCACGGCGCCGCGATCGGGCATCACGGCGGCAGCGCCGTAGAGCGCAGCCATCCCTTCGGCCGAACCCGCGGGCGCCTCACGAGTCTCTTGCATGGCGGCACGCAAGTCGGAGATGAGCGGCTCCGTCACGTCCGCGTGTGCCGGCGTGACCATCATGTGCAAGGCGGACGGGAACTGGTTGCGGTCGAGGTGCCAGCCTCGCGCGTCCATCTTTTCGCCGAGTGTGAACACGTCCACCTCGTCGGAGTCGAACGCAAACACCGTCATGTGGGGCTCGCCCATGACGCGAAGACCATCGATTGATTCGATGCCGGCCTTGATTTGCTTGGTGGCATCCATCGCGGCCTTGGCGAGCTCGAGATACCCCTCCTCGCCGAGATGGTGCATCACCGCCCATGCGGCAGCGACGGCGCCACCCGGCCGGGCGCCCGCCATCGTCGGCGTCACGTAGAGCCCACCCGGCCAATCCGGGTACGCGTAAAACTGGTGTTTTCGAAGGGCCGCGTCCCGATACGTGACCGTCGACGCGCCCTTGGCCGCATAGCCGTACTTGTGCACATCGGCAGAGATCGAAGTCACGCCTTTCGCGCGGAAGTCCCAGATGGGCACGTCGTACCCGAGCTTGCTGACGAAGGGCAGCATGAAGCCGCCGAGGCAGCCGTCGACGTGCATCAAGATGCCTCGCTCGTCGGCGAGCGCCGCAATCTCTTCGATGGGGTCGACGACGCCGTACGGGTAGCAGATCGCAGAACCGACGAGGATGGCGGTGTCGTCGTCGATCGCGGCTTTCATTGCCGCGGGGTCCGCGCGCCAGTCGTCGCGAAGGGGCGTGAACTCGATCTGCATGTCCAGGTAGTGCGCGGATTTCACGAAAGCCGGATGAGCGCTGACCGGCGCGACGATCTTCGGCTTGGTCACCTGCGGTCGGTTTTTTCGCGACCACTCACGGGCGGTCTTCATCGCCATGAAGATCGACTCGGTCCCACCCGAGGTCATGCTGCCCGCAGCGGAATCGCCGCCGTGCAGCATGTCCGCCGTCATGGCGACGACTTCGTTTTCCATCTGCTTGAGGCTTGGGAACGCCATCGGGCTCAAGCCGTTCTCGGCCATGAACATCGAATACGCGTCGTGCAGGAGCTGCATGACCTGCTCGCCGGCATAGTAGACGAGACTGAAGGTCTTCCCGCCTTTCCAGTCGACGTCCTTGCCGCGATGCGCCTGGAGCTTTTCGAGAACCGATTCCGGGCTCATGCCCTTCTTCGGGAGGGAAGGCTTCGTCATCAGTCAGCTCCTATGTAAGCTCAGGGCATGTACTTCATCGTCAGGTCGATCATCTGCTCCTGCCGGCCCGTGTACGGCGGGTAGAACATGTGCAGCAGGGAGAACCAAGGGTTCACGTGGATTGGCCGCATCTTGCTGAACTCCACGAAGCCCTCGTAGCCGTGGTAGTGGCCCATCCCGCTCGCGCCGCTGCCGCCGAACGGAAGATCGTGCTGCGCGACGTGCATGATGCAGTTGTTGATCGTCACGCCGCCGGAGATCGTGCCGTAGATCAGCTTGTCCTGCTTGGTCTTGTCGTTGCTGAAAACGTAGAAGCCAAGCGGCCGGTCGCGTTTCGTCACATATTCGAGCACTTCGTCGAGGTCGTCGTAGGTCTTGATGGGATAGAGCGGGCCGAAGATCTCCTCCTGCATGATCATCATGTCCTCGGTGACATCCAGAACGAGGTGTGGAGGGAACTTGCGCATGACGTCGTTGAACGATGAATCCGGCACGAGTGGCACGATCGTCGCCCCTTTCGCCTCTGCGTCCTCGAGGGTCATTCGAAGACGCCGATACGACTTCTCATCGATGATCGAGGTGTACGAGGGGTCGTTCGTGTCGGGGTAGCGCTCGGGCACCAGCTTTTTGGCCGCTTCCACGAACTGGTGACGCTTGCTCGTCGGAACGAAGAGGTAGTCCGGCGCGAGACAAGTCTGGCCGGCGTTGATGCACTTCGAGTACATGATTCGCGAGGCCGCCTCTTCGATGTCGAAGTCGTCGCAAATGATCGTCGGCGACTTCCCACCGAGCTCGAGTGTGACCGGCGTGAGGTTATCGGCCGCCGAGCGCATCACGGTTCGACCAACGTCCGCCGAGCCCGTGAAGCACATGTGATCGAAGGGGAGGGTGCTGAAATCGCTCGCCCGCACCCCGGGTAGGATCGCCACGGTGTCTTCGTCGTACGCCTCGCTGAACTTGTCCGCGAGAAGCCGTGCGAGGTTTTGGGAGTTCGCAGCCATCTTGATCATCGCGCGGTTGCCGGACGCCAGAGCGCTGGTGAGCGGGCCCATCGCCAAAAATAGCGGGTAGTTCCAGGGCGAGACGATGCCGACGACACCCTTCGGCTGCGGCAGGAGGCGGTTCTTTCCGGTCGCGAACAACAGCGACACGTGCCGCTTGTGCGGCTTCATCCACTTGCGGAGCCGCTTGCGGGTGTCGCGGATGCCGTCGATGATCGGAAAGATCTCGAGGATCTTGGATTCCTCCGCGCAACGGTGGCCGAAGTCCTTCTGAATCGCCTCGACGATTGCGTCGGCGTTGTCGAGCAGAATTCGCTCGAGGGCGGTCAGCCGTTCCTTACGCTCTTCGAGGCTCGGGTACGGGTCGCGGAGGTACGCGTCCCGCTGAAGCTGAAAAACGCGTTGGGCCTCGTTCTCGACGACCTCGATGCGGCGGAGTTGTGCTGTCTGAGCCATAGTCCGCCTTTGTACCGCCACGACGCCACCTATCGCAAGCCAAGCCACGCCAAGGTTCCCCGAGCCTCGCCCTGCTCAGGGAAGCCGGCGAGCAGCCCAAATCACCAGGATCATCAGCAGAAACGAGACCGCCAGCCCCCAAGTGTAGGACCTCGGCCCCAATGACCCAGGCGGCAAAATGGGGACGAGTGCTTCGTCCCACTCGATGCGGCCGGCTTCGTGAAGGGCGAGCAGGTACCCAAAGACAAACGACTTGAGTGCATTGTCCCGGTCTCCGGCGCGGAGGTAGGGGACGACCCACCTGCCGAGAATGGCCTTCTCCGAGGATGGAGGGTTCTCGGAGAGCGATGCAGCCCAGGCGATCTTCGCGTCGGTACGGGAGAGCACCAAGTAGGTCACCGCGGGGTCTCGTGCGCCTTGTCTCGCCAGCGCCTCATCCGCGTCGAGGGGCTCGTCGTAGGCAACGACCTGAGTCGGAAAGCCCGAGCGGACCGCCGCGCGGAGCTGAACCGCCGATGATTCGAGCGTAGAGTCCTGTAGCTCGACCGGAGAAGCGCAGCCGATGCAAGCTCCCCCGAAAAAGAGCGCGCTCATCGCGATTCGGGAAAAACGCTTCATGGCTGTGGCTCCACGCGGTAGAGAACCTGAACCGGCGCCCCGTGAAGGGTTGCTTCGACGCCTCGCTTCCAGACTGCTTCCGAGCTCGCGATTGTTTCCAGAGGCACCAATCGGGAGGTGGACCCTTTGTGCAAACCAAGCCTCCAGAAGAAGTTCCATGGATCGGGGAAGTCATGGGCGAAGCCTTCGGGCACTACGACGTGCGTCACCCGTCTCGCGCGTAAGAGAGGCCAAACGTTCGAATCGCGCATGGCGGTGACGAGTGACGCGTCTACCAATGCGCCGAGGTCGATCAGCTCTCGCCTCCCGAAGTAGCCGATACCCCCGATATCGAAG
>JBATLA010000059.1:0-3367 GCA_049669945.1 Polyangiales bacterium
CACTACGCCATACATGGCTGAAACAGTGCAGACGTTTTGCCGGATCTGCGAGGCGCTTTGCGGCCTCGAGGTCACGGTCGAAGGCGACGCGGTCGTCGACATCAAACCCGACAACGACCACGTCGCCACCCGCGGCTACGCTTGTCTCAAGGGGCTCAAGCAACACAAGATGTATGGCACGCCTGATCGCTTGTTGTACCCGACCCAGCGGATCGACGGCGAGCTCCAACGCGTGAGCTGGGACGACGCTTTGTCGAGCATCGGTGGCAAGGTTCGCGACCTGATCGACAACCACGGGCCCGACAGCATCGCGATGTATGTGGGCACGGCGGCGGGGTTCGGCGTGTTGCACCCGGTGTTTGCGGCTGGCTTCATGCAAGGCGTGGGGTCGACGAGCATGTTTGCCTCGGCCACGCAGGACTGCGCGAACAAGTTCGCCGTCGCCCGCCAGGTATACGGGTTTCCTTTTACCCAGCCGTTTCCGGATCTCGAGAACATCGAGTGCTTGATCATCGTCGGCGCCAACCCGGCGATCTCGAAATGGAGCTTCTTGCAGGTGTCGAATCCCATTCGACGCCTCAAAGAGATCGAGGGCCGGGGCGCGAAGATCTTCATCGTCGACCCGCGCAGGACCGAAACAGCAAAGGTCGCCGGCGAGCACGTGTTCATTCGGCCGAACACCGATGTATTCTTCTATCTGTCGTTCCTTCACGAGCTGCTCGCGACGACGACGATCGATCGCGACCACGTGGATCAGTACATGACCGGGTTCGAAGAACTTTGCGCGGTGGCCGAGGCATGGCCGCCCGAACGAACCGCCGAGGTCACCCAGATTCCCGCCAATACGCTCCGCGCGATGGTGCGGGCGTACCGCGAAGCCGACGGGGCGGCGCTCTACTGCTCGACCGGCGTCAACATGGGTACGAACGGTTCGATCGCCTTCTGGCTGCAAGAAGCGATCAACGCGATCTCGGGCAACCTCGACCGCAAGGGCGGCACGATCGTCAGCACGGGCGTCATCGACTTCGCCGCGTTTGGGAAGAAGACTGGGGTTCTCCTTCAGCAGAACGAGAGTCGCATCGGAGGCTTCAAGTCGGTCAACGATGCCCTGCCAGGCGGGATCCTCGCCGACGAGATCTTCACGCCCGGCGACCGGCAGATCAAGGCGCTCTTCGTCACCGGCGGCAACCCTTTGCTCACGATGGCGAACTCGGAGCGCCTCCGCGACGCATTCAAGGAGCTCGAGCTGCTCGTCGTGCTCGACATTCAGCCAAGCGAAACCGCGTCCGTCGCAACGCACGTGCTTCCGTGCACATCACCGTTCCAGCGCCCAGACCTCCCGTTCGTGTTTCCGCTGATGCTGGGGCTTCAGTCGAAGCCGTACCTTCAGGCAACGCGCGCGATCGTCCCGCCCGAGGGCGAGCAGCGTGACGAGGCCACGATCTACGTCGACATCGCCAAGGCGAGCGGCGTGAATCTCTGGGGCTCAGCGGTGGCGCAGCGGGCGATGGAGGTCGCGAAGGGGCTGAGCTCCCTCGGCCGAGGCGACAAGCAACCTTCCATTCCGCAGGAGCTTCTGCTCTCGGGTCTGCTGCGCGCCACCAAGCAGGGAAGCTTCAAGAAGCTCTTGGAAGAGCAGCACGGCCGGCTACGGCCGGAACACCAGCCGGGGAGCTTCCTCGGAAAGCGCATCATCCACGAAGACGTGAAGATGCACCTGGCGCCGGACGTGCTCCTCGAACAGACGAACAAGCTCGAGGCGGACTTCGAGTTCGAACGCGCTACCAAGACGAAGCTGAAGCTGATCACCAAGCGCGCCATCACGACCCACAACTCCTGGACGCACAACATCGAGGACTTCGTCTCTGGGGAGCGCTCGACGAACCACCTGTACATGCACCCCGACGACGCCGCTCGCGTTGGAATCGAAGACGGAAACCTCGCGGACGTGTCGAGCGAGACCAACACGGTGCGCGTTCCCGTGAAGCTTCTGTCCGACCTGATGCCGGGGACCGTCGCCCTTCCCCATGGCTGGGGTCACCAGGACAGCAAGATGGGGGTCGCGAGCAAGACGACCGGCGTCAACGTGAACTTGCTGGCCGCCGACGGCCCCGACAAACTCGAGCGTGTCTCAGGCATGGCCCATTTGACGGGGATCCTGGTCGACGTTCGCTTGGCGACAGGCGCTCTCAACCCGAATCACTGGTCCGGAATTGGGCGCGAAGCGCGCTAGAAGACGGCCCGAAACGAGAGGTTCGGGAACCAAATCGCGGCCGTATAGGTGATTTCACAGGGCTCCGAGGGAACCCCGACGCGCTCTCGACACGGCGACGTGGGCGGCGCCGCCTCCGAGTCGATCTGCTGAGCATCACGCGCTTGGGTCACGTTGATCCACTCGAACGAGACTCGCATGCGACGGCCGGGCTTGGCCCACTCGTAAGCGACCATCAGGTCGAGCCGAGTGAACCAAGGCACGCGTTGCAGGTACTGCTGAACGACACCGTTTTCGTCAAGCCACAACCAACCCTCGGCACGGCCGGACCTCGATAACACTCGCGCCGAGAGAATCAGACCGAACTTCGCCTGCCAGGCGAGCGCAGCGTTCACCACGTGCCTCACGTCGTAAGAAGGCGTGTAGTCGAACGTTTGCGGAGCGACGCCGAGAAATGGATCGAACGTCGCGCTTGCGGTCAGATCGCTGAACCCCAAGGTGTAGCTGGCGAGCGCGGAGACACCGAGATCGAATGGACGTTGCAACAAGAGCTCGAGCCCATAGCTCTTGCCGTCGGCGGCGTCGTCTAGGGCCCCGACAGGCAGGCCGATCAAGTTGGAGCTGTCGTTGATCTCCGGGTTGGTGAAGATGTCGACGAAGCGGAGATCTCTGTAGAGGTTCAGGTAGCCTCTGGTTTCGAACGTAATGTCATGCGGCAGGAAGAAGCGGACGCCACCCTCGGTTTGGTTGGCCCGTTGAAGCCCTGCCTCGAGTGGGACGTCGCCTAGCCCGGGAAGCGGAATGGCGAACGTGGCGGGCCGGTACCCGAGACCCCAGCCGAAAAAGATGTCAGCGACGTCCTTCGCGTGGAACGTGACGCGCGTGCGTGGGCTCACGCCCGCATCCCGATAGCCGCCCGTATTCCAGACGTCCACGCGCAGACCGAGCGAAACGTCTAGCCACGAGAGCGCAGAGATGTTCGAGTCGACGAAGGCGCCTCCGATGATGCGCCGGTTCTCTTGCTCGAGGAAGTCCTCGTCGCAGGGAGTCGAGACGTTTTGCACCCCTCCCACGCATTGTACGGGGCCGAACAGCGCCGACATCTCCCCGCCGATGCGGAGCTGCGCCTTGGGCGCGCCAAAGATGGCCCAGAAC
>JBATLA010000060.1:0-4275 GCA_049669945.1 Polyangiales bacterium
GCTCTGGAGCAGCGTCAACCGGGAAAGCGCCGAGAAGTACTCAGAAGCCGTCGAGCAGCTGGAGCGCGCCGAGCTCCGTGGTTTTCTCGGGTAGTCGCCTCTCGTTTTTGAGAGGCGTGGTCTCAATATCGGACTCTACCTCTTCGCATTTGGGAGGTCTATGTTGAGGGCCACCTGAGCCGATGTCGACGCGATCGTGGCCCTCGATGCCCCGGACGCGATCTTCATGGCCCAACACCGAAACCCCGCGGTCGGTCGCCCTGAGATCGAGACAGCCTGCCGTGACGTCTTCGCGATGATCCGGCTCGACATTAAGTTCGAGATCGAGGAGAGCAGCGACTGGCGGATCGGCGGGTACCTCTTCTCAACCACCCAGCCGCCCCGGAGCTGACGATGAAAGCGTGGAGACTGTACGAACCTGGTGGGCCGGGCGCCTTCGTCCTCGAAGACCTCCCTACCCCTCAGCCAGAGCCGGGCCGGGTGTTGATCGAGATCAAGGCATTCGGACTCAACCGCTCCGAGTGGTTCACGCGGATCGGCGAGTCGCCCAGCGTGAAGCTGCCGCGGGTGCTCGGCATCGAGTGTGTCGGCACCGTCGTCCGCTCGCCTGGTGGCGAGTTCGAAGAAGGCCAGCGCGTCGCGGCGATGATGGGCGGCATGGGCCGCGAGTTCGATGGCTCGTACGCGGAATACACGTCCGTGCCCGCTGCAAATGTATTCCCGCTGAAGACTGAGCTGCCGTGGGAGCTCGTGGGCGCCCTACCCGAGATGCTGCAGACCTGCCACGGGTCGCTGCACACCGGGCTTGCTGTGCAGCCCGGTGAGACGCTCCTCATTCGAGGTGGCACATCCTCGATTGGGCTTACCACGCTCGCCATGGCGAAGGTCGCCGGTCTCCGCGTCATCTCGACTTCGAGGAGCGACGCGAAGGTCGACGTGCTGCGGAAGGCTGGCGCGGACGAGGTCGTCATCGATGATGGCAAGCTCGGTCCGAGGATTCGCCGGGATCACCCCGGCGGTCTCGACCGCGTGCTGGAGCTCATCGGGACAACAACGCTGCTCGACTCACTGCAGTGTGTCAGACCAGGCGGTGTGGTCTGCATGACAGGCATCCTCGGGGGCGAGTGGGAGCTCGCGTCGTTTCGACCGATGGGGCAGATCCCAACCGGCGTGCGGCTGACGTCCTACTCGGGCGGCGCGAGCGACATCTCGAGGGAGGAACTCCAGCGCTACGTCTCAATGGTCGAGCGCGGGGAGCTGACCATCCGCCCGGGCCCCGTGTGGAGCTTCGATCAACTCCCGCTCGCGCACCAGGCGATGGACGAGAACCGCGCCAACGGCAAGATGGTCGTCGTCGTCGAGTAGCGCGGGAGAGCCAAAAGAAGACCGCCGATTCGGGAACCGCCTCACATCCCCTGGGTCAGCAGGATGTTCATCTCCGCGAAGCCCCGCTTGCGCGCCGGGACGAGGGCGGCGTAGTCCTCGGAGTCGAACATCGCGGAAATCGCGTCCGCCGAGTCGAAGTCCATGGAGCGCTTCCGCGACCACGGCTTCGCTGGGACATCGGCGGAGATGCTGGTCGAGGGCCTCGGGGTCAATCGTTACGGAGTTCGGGAGCAAGCAGGCGCTCTTCGACGCCGCGCTCGCCCGGGTTGGCACGCGCACAAACGAACAGCCACCACGGGATACCCCGCGATGGCTGCTCGCTCGTGCGCGTTGCGCGTTGCTAAGGAAGGTGGGCTACGGGAGAAGCACGCCGTCGATGGCGTGAGCGATCCCGTTGGCCGCGCGGAGGTTCGGGTCGATGACGCGCTCGCGGTTCACGACCACCCTGCCAAAGAACGACCACACGTAGACCTTCGACCCTTCCAGGGTTTCGACGCGGCGCTGGCGAAGGAGGTCCTTGGCCGAGTTCTCTCCGGCGACCACATGGTAGAGAAGGATCTGTGTGAGCGTCCCGAGCCCGGGCTCCTCGAGGAGCGCTCCGATGGTGCCGTCGTCGATCAACGGCTGGAACGCCTCGTCCGTCGGCGCGAAGACGGTGAGTCCGCCCTCACGTACGGCGTCCTCGAGGCCGGTCGCGTTCAACGCCGTCAGCAGCACGGAGAAGCGGCCGTCTTGCTCGAGAAGTTCGATGAGGTCGTCGGGTTGCTCGGAGGGAAGCAGTACAGCGTCGATGATGTGAACCAAGCCGCTTGGGGTCTTGCCGTTGGCGCTGATGACACGGGAGTCGTTGATGACGAAGGCGCCCTTGTCGTATCCCACCGACACCTCGGTGCCTTGCAAGGTAGTGACGGAACGACTGAAGAAGAGCTTGAGCGCGGATCGGCGACCGTCGATGACGTGGTAAAGGAGAATGTTCGTAAGCGTCTCCAGCTCGGGCTCGGCCAAGAGCTGGTCGATGACGCCAGCGTCGATGAGCGGCTGAAAGGCTTCATCGGTGGGGGCGAGTAGCGTGAGCACGCCGCTTGCGACGGCCTCATCGAGACCGGTCGCCTCGAGGGCGGTGAGGAGAACGTTGAAGCGACCGTCAAATCGGAGAACATCGAGTGTGCTCTCGATCTCGATCGGCTCACTCGGCGGGAGAAGCACCGCGTCGATAGCGTGGTAAGTGCCGGACTTGGCGCGATTGTTGCCATCCGTGATCTGAGAGTCATTGACGAATAGCGCATCCTCGGTTCGCTTCAGGATCACGGGTTGACCAAGCAGGGTGTGGGGCGTTCGAACGCGCTCCAGCCGAAAGGTGGACGCCCGGCCTTCGACGACATGGTAAAGTAGAATGTTCGTCAGCGTGGCGAGACCTGGCTCGTTGAGCAGCTCATCGACCACCCCGGCGTCGATGAGCGGCTGGAAGGCGTCATCGGTGGGGGCGAACAAGGTGACGTTGGCTTCGTCCACGGCGGCGTCGAGCCCGGTCGCCCCGAGTGCGGCGAGCAACACATTGAAGCGCCCATCCTCCTCGAGCTCTTCGATGAGGTTCGCGCGGGTGTTGTACTTCGTATGGTACGCGGCGGCGGGAGCCGGGGCGGCAGCCGTAACCGCCACCACGGCCGCAAGGACCGCGAAAAATAGGTGCGCGCGTGCGTTGGGGGTGTTCATGACAAGAATCTCCTCAGATAACAGGGGTTGACCGGATCCTGTCTAGGTTCTGTCTAGATAATCGCAAGCCCCTTGGGAAAAACTTGTTCCAATCTGGACAAAATCGCGAGATTCTTCTCGAACGAGGTGCCCAGGGGTTCAGTCGGGGTCCGAAAGCAGTGAGGCCGCTGCCAGCTGGAACTCTTCGATCGAACTGATGAACGTCGCTTTCGGCGTGCGGGCGATGAGCGGGTGTTCCGGCGGACAGCCGATCCACACCGGGACGTTTCGGGACACGGTGTCCACCAAGCGCTCCATTTGCGCCATCTCCTCGCTATCCATGCTGCGCACCACCGACAGAACCAAGATCTCCGCCTGGCTCTTCGCGACGCTCCAAATGATCTCTTCGGTCGGCAGGTTGGGGCCAAGGTAGAGAACGTCGAAGCCTGCTTCTTTCGCCATTAACGAGCCAGCCAGAATTCCGAACTCGTGCAGTTGGCCGGCGGGCGTCGTGAACAGGAGTCGACGCGCGCCCTCCGCAACGGGGATCTGTTCGAGGCGCGCGTTCATCAGGCTCTTCAGTTGCGCCCTGACGAGATGCTCCGGAGCGGTGCCAAGTGAACCTTCGCTCCAGCGCTGGCCGACCTCCCACATGATAGGGATGGCCACGCCAAGGATGAGTTGAAGGTTGTCCAAGTCGTCGCTCATGGCGCGCAGTTGCTGAAGAGCGCGGTTCGCATCGAGATTCTCGATCGCTTCCAGGTACGCTTGCTGTGGAGACGTAAGCGGCGGCTGTGTCGGCCGGGCACGCACGACGACGTCACGTTGGTCAGGTCCGCCACGCCTCATCGATGCGAGCTCGCGCGTCGCAAGCTTCGCGATGCTTGGTAGACTGAACCCGCGCTCGCGCAGCTCCTTGAGGCAGAGCAATCGAGTGACGTCCTCTTCGCTGAATTGCCGTGTGCCTCCAGTGCTTCGAGTCGGGTCGATCGCCCCGTACCGCCGCTCCCAGGCGCGTATGGTGTCAGCATTCAAGCCGGTTCGTGCGACCACGGCTCGAAGCGGCAACAACGCAGTTTTCGCTGGGTCCGGCACCATGCTCCTATACATGCGGAGAAAACCGCCCCGGCGCAATGGCCTCCGCCTCCGTAATCGTTCCACCGATTGCAGGCCCTGACGACCAAGGCGCTTCGCAAG
>JBATLA010000061.1:0-5076 GCA_049669945.1 Polyangiales bacterium
GCCTCACCGGCGTGGCGGATCGGTGCGCGCCTTCCAAGGGGTTTCGCTTCTACGGGCACGACTTCTATGAGCTCGCTCCCGAGATCGTGGCGGCGGGGTACGTGGGTGTCGCGACGGACTATGAGGGACTGGGTACACCCGGGATGCACCCGTATCTGGTCGGCCCGAGTGAGGGTCGCGGCGTGCTCGACATCGTGCGAGCAGCAAAGCAGATCGACGAGGCCGGGGCCGGAAACCGCTTCGTGATCTGGGGACTTTCACAAGGCGGACACGCGGCGCTCTTTGCCGGCGAGATCGCACCGAGATGGGCGCCGGAGCTCGGGCTTCTCGGCGTCATCGCCGTCGCCGCGGGAAGTGAGCTTCAGACTATCGTGATGACGGGCCCGCTTTTCCCGCGCACGAGATTCGTCCACTGGTACCTCGGGCTTGCGTTCGAAGCGGCGTATAGCGAGCTGTCGACAAGCGACATCTTCAGCGCGCAGACGATGAGCGCGATCGATTCGCTGGTCGAGGCCGAGGCCTGTCTCGAGGAGGTCGAGGCGGCCGGCATCGATTTCGAAGGCCCCGTCTATTCCACCAACCCGCTCGAGCTCGCGGATTGGCCCGATCGACTGCTCGAGAGCTCTCCAGGCTATGTTCGAACCGAAGTGCCAGTCTTGATGCTACAAAGTGAAGATGACCCATCCGTCCCCATTCTGCTGACCAACGCTCTCTACGAACGGCTCTGCGCGATCGGAACCGAAGTCGACTACCGAGTGTTCGAAGGTCTCGGCCACGACGAGACGTCCAAGGCGAACGTCGCGCTCATGCTCGAATGGACCGCCGCGCGTTTCGCAGGGAACTCAACGAGTCCGACGTGTGAGTAGGGCGAACAAGCGCGCAGCGTCAGCGTTTAGAGGCTCGGGATCTGACTGGGACTGTCGACCCAGTAGGTGGGCGAGGCAGCCTCCAGCTTCTCCCGTGCGAAGGGTCCCCAGGTCACGGCGACGGTCGCGACTCCCGCAGCGCGACCCGACTCCATGTCGTGATCGGAGTCGCCGATGAACAGCGCGTCCTCCGCGCGGGCGCCGAGCGCGTCCAAAGCCTTCAGGACTGGCTCCGGGTGAGGCTTCCCATGGACGACGTCGTCCGCGCAGATGCGGACGGGGAACTCGTCCTCGAGGTCGAGCAAGCGAAGACCCCGGTTCGCGCCCGTGCTCAGCTTGCTGGTGACGAGCGCGAGCTTGGCGCCGTCGTCATGAAGCCCTCGTATGACATCGACGACGCCCGGGTATGCCTTGGCCATCCGATCGTGCTGCTCGAGGTTGAAGGCGCGATAGGTGTCGAGCATCGCGTCGAGCTCGGCTTCGGAGCTGGCCACCTTGCTCAGCGCGGTCCGCAGCGGCGTCCCCACCCCGGCCAACCAGTACTCATCCGGCAGCTCTTTGCCCAGATGGACGCGGCTCATGTGATGAAACGACGTCAAAATGAGCTCGATTGAGTCGAGCAAGGTTCCATCGAGATCGAATAAGTAGGTTTTCATCGAGCCGTGACTGTTATTAGTGCCATCTGGGTGACAGTCGAGGAGTTGGATTCGACAGGGGCCTCACAACTGCTACTGTCGGAATCTGAAAGCCCTCCGAGGGCATGGCGGCTCACCGTGGGCCGCTAGCACGTTGCCTGTTCCTGCTGAACCCGCGCCGTGATTCGAGACAACGGTTAGAGGTTCGCAGAGCGCACAGTCAACGGGGGATGGAGCAAACGCTCGGGCAATCGGCCTGGGCCGCGCCGGACTCCACCAAACAAACTAGGGCCTCCCCTTGGGGGCTTTATTGAACACAGAGAGAAAAGAAAGAACATGAGTACCAAACTATTCGTAGGCAGCCTCAGCTGGAACACCACCAGCGACGAGCTGCAGAACGCCTTTGCCGCTTGCGGCGACGTGGTCGAGGCCAAGGTCATCACCGACCGTGACACCGGCCGCTCGCGTGGCTTCGGCTTCGTGACTTACAACGACGCGGACTCCGCGACGCGCGCCATCGAAGAACTCGACGGCAGCTCGCTCGACGGTCGCTCGATTCGAGTCGACCGTGCCAACGATCGCCCGCAGCGCGACCGTGGCTCGACCGCCCGTTGGTAAGAAAGACATTTTGAACCAGCAAACTGCAACAGACCGCAGTGTCGAAGGTCCGATGCCAGAGGAGCATCTGACCTTCGACGGCCTGGGTCTCATTCCGGAGCTGTTGTCCGCAACCAAGCGTGCGGGCTACGTCCGGCCGACTCCGATCCAACAGCTGGCGATTCCGCCAGCACTGGCCGGTCGCGACGTCCTCGGATGTGCGCAGACCGGCACGGGGAAGACGGCGACATTCGCCCTCCCCATCTTGCAGCACCTCGATGCGCTGGTCGGCAATAAGCCGAAGCTGCGCGCTCTGGTGCTGACACCTACGCGCGAGCTCGCGGCGCAAATCAGCGAGAGCATCACCACCTACGGTGAAGACCTCAAACTTTGGCACACCGTCATCTTCGGCGGCGTGAGCGAGAAACCACAGATTGCCGAGCTTCGCCGCGGCGTCGACCTATTGGTCGCAACGCCCGGACGGCTAATCGATTTGATGGGCCGAGGCATCGTCCGCCTGGACGACGTGGAGCTGTTCGTCCTCGACGAGGCTGACCGAATGCTCGACATGGGATTTCTTCCAGACGTTCGCCGGGTCACGAAAGCGCTCCCGAAGGACCGTCAGACCATGTTCTTTTCGGCAACCATGCCTCCGCAAATTCGGCGACTGGCCGAGGGACTCCTCGACCGGCCTGTGAGTGTTGCGGTGGCGCCCGTGTCATCGACCGTGGATTTGGTCGAGCAGCGGGTGTTCTTCGTGAAAAAGGCCGAGAAGCGAGAGCTCCTCGCGGACCTGCTGCGCGATCCCGAGGTCGAGCACACCTTGGTGTTCAGTCGCACGAAGCACGGCGCCAACCGAATCGTGAAGCAGCTCGAAAAAGCGGGCATCACCGCCGAAGCCATTCATGGCAACAAGTCTCAGGGCGCCCGTACACGAGCGCTCGACGCGTTCCGCAAAGGTGACCTCAGCGTATTGGTTGCGACCGACATCGCGGCCCGGGGCATCGACGTCGACGGCGTGACACACGTCATCAACTTCGACCTCCCCAATGTTCCGGAGACCTACGTTCACCGGATTGGACGCACGGCGCGGGCCGGGGCATCAGGCACGGCCTGGTCGTTTTGCGACGCAGAAGAGCGTCCTTTCCTGGCGAGCATCGAAAAGCTGATCGACAAGAAGATCAAGCACGCGGAGTAGGCGGCTGCTTGGCGGCTCGAGCTGCCCCGCATGGCGCCATCGTCTACGTCGGCATCCTGCATGGGCACGAGTGGCTATGCGGTGTGCCCGTAGCGTTCCGCGGCTGACGGCCTTAGGGTCTAGCCATGGAGTTGGACGAACGAACGAGGACCGAGCTCGAAGCGGCCGCTTTTCGGAAGCTGGTCGATCACCTGCGCGAGCGAACCGACGTGCAGAACATCGCCCTGATGGACCTAGCCGGCTTCTGCCGGAACTGCATGTCCCGCTGGTACCAGGAGGCTGCCGAAGCAAAGGGCCTGGCCCTCGACAAGGCAGGTGCGCGCGAGATCATCTACGGCATGCCCTACGCCGAGTGGAAAGCGAAGCACCAAACCGAAGCCACGCCCGATCGATCCGCTCGGTGACCGACGCGGGCGCGAGACCGTACGTAATTGTTTCATCGAAGGCTTGCGCAAAACATGCGCTCGCTCTTCCCATTCTCCCGCCAACGAGGCACTATAGAAGAGATGCCTAGGCAGCAGTTGAAAGACGCGCTCGACGCACTTCACTCCGAGCTCGAATCGGCCGGGAAGATCGACGAGGCCGACCGTGCCGCGCTCCTCCAAGCTGCGCAGCAGATTCAAGACGCCCTCGGCGACGACGACTCGGTTGGCGAACACGATCCGGACGAGCCCCTGAGCGGTCGGATCTCGGCGTTGATCGAAGAGTTCGAGACCTCGCACCCGAAGTTCGCGGAGATTCTCGGAAGCGTGTCGGAAGCACTGGCGAACCTCGGGATCTAGGTGGCGGCGCCGTCCCGCTGGGTGACTCGCTTTGCGCCGCGTATTCGCAGTGGTGGAACCGTCCTCGATCTCGCAGCGGGGAACGGACGCCACGCACGCTACCTGTCCGAGCGGGGTCACCGCGCAATCGCCGTAGACATCGACCTGTCACGAATGACCGAACTGGCCGACGACGAAGGGGTCGAGCTCATGCAGGCGGATCTCGAGAGCGCTGCTTGGCCGTTCCCGGGGCGCTGCTTCGACGGCATCGTGGTCACCAACTACCTGCACCGCCCCCTCCTGTCGGTCCTCGCCGATTCGCTCACACCGGGCGGGGTGCTGATCTACGAAACGTTCGCAGAGGGCAACGAGGAGTACGGCCGACCGAGCAACCCGGATTTTCTCTTGCGTGAGGGGGAGCTGCGGGAGGTGTTCTCCGAGCTTACCGTGCTCGCGTACGAACACGGCTACGACGCCGAGCCGAAGCCCTCAGTCCGGCAACGCATCTGCGCTGTTCGCTGACCCCGGGGCGCTGGAAGAGCTAGCGCAGGATCCTTCTGAAGCCCCAGATCGCCATGCCCACGCACCCCGCAGCGCCCAAGCCAAACAACAAGCGTGCCAGCGCCTCGTTCACGGACGGCGGGATGAACGGCACGTAGCGGCTCAGGGTGCCCTCGGGGGCATAGAACGTCAGCCAGCCGGCCGCGCCGGCCAACGCAAGCAGCAAGAGCGACGAGATGGTTTCGCTCATGCGGTGGTCACGCGCGAGCGACATGAGGCCGACGAAGACCAGCACGCCACCCCCGACAACGAGGACGATCCGGGGCGCGTCAATCGCCACGTACTCTTGCGGCAGCAAGCCGAGCGCCACGGCGCAGAGCAAGCCTCCCACCAAGACGCACAGAATCGCGATCCCTTTCCCCACTCCTACATGGTAGCGGATCAGCCGGGGGTAAGGGAGATGTCCACGTCGCTAGACCGAACGGGGTGGTAGCTGACGGGCCGGGGCACGCCCAATT
>JBATLA010000062.1:0-2361 GCA_049669945.1 Polyangiales bacterium
CCGTGGGAGCCGGGGCCACCGCGGCGAGCGCGTCGAGGAGGTCACTCGCGCTTTTCATGCGTGCATTCGCATCGCCCTCGATCAACTGCTCGACCACCTCGCGAAGCGCTTCGGGGGCGTCGGGCGCGGCCTGCGCGAGCGAGTACCGGTCGCCATCGAGGATCTTCTGCATGGTCTCCACGTCGTGCGTCCCGTCGAACGGCCGGATGCCTGCCAGCGCCTCGAACATGACCACGCCAAGCGAGAACAAGTCAGCACGGCCATCGACAGATTCTCCGCGCATCCGCTCAGGCGCCATGTAGGGGATCTTTCCTTGGGCATTCCGACTCGCGGTGACGTTGGCGTTGTCGATTGCCTTGGCGATCCCGAAATCGGCGAGCTTCGCTTCGCCGGAGCGGCTCAACAGGATGTTCGAGGGCGAGATGTCACGGTGCACCAGCGCGGCGTGCGCATGCTCGAGCGCGTATGCCAAATCGATTCCGATCAGCGCGACCATGTCCGGGGGCAGTCGTTCGCCGGGCGACGATTTCAACAAAGACCGGAGGTCGACGCCGTCGACCAGCTCGAGAGCCATGTAGTGGGCGCCGTCGATCTCGCCCGCGTCGATCACGCCAACGATGTTGGTGTGGCGAAGCTGTGCCGCGAGCTTTGCCTCGCGTTGGAAGCGCGACACGAACTCCTCGTCCTCGCTGAAAGCCGGCAGCACCCGCTTCAAGCAGACACGCTGCTCGAAGCCTCCGGCGCCGCCTCGGATTGCTTCGAACGTTTCCGCCATGCCACCCACACCCAGGCGGCGAACTAGCCTGTAAGGACCGAACTCTCGCGGCTCACCCGCCATCGTTCCGAAGACTAGCACCATTCCCGAAAGCGCTGGCGCGGTTCGCAGGGTCGATTCACCCTCATCCGCCCCGATGAAGGCAACGTCAGGCTCAGCTGCAGGCGTCGACCGCACGATCTTCCGGCGCCTCTTCGATCTGGCGATGCCGATCGTCGGCTTGAACGTACTCAGCGTCATCACGCTCGCCGTCGATACAGCGATGTGCGGCCGTCTGGTCGACGCTGAGGAGGCGCTGACGGCGCTCGGGTTCGCGAGCCAGCTAGTGTTTCTGCTGATGGTCGCGATGCTCGGCCTCACCGTCGGCACGGTTGCGTTCATCGCGCGCGCCTGGGGGGCGCGAGAAACTGCTCGCATCAATCACGTGCTCCAGCAGAGCATCATGCTCACGTATCTCGTGTCGATCGGTGTCGCGATCGTCGGCAATCTCGGCGCGGGGATCGTGATGGAATGGCTTGGCGCGGAGGACGCCGTGCGTGAATTGGGCGTCGCGTACCTCCGTCCGTTGCTTTCGCTGAGCGTGTTCTTCTACTTGAATCTGCTTCTCGCTGCGGCGTTGCGGGCCGTCGGGAACACGATGCTTCCCTTCATGGTCGCGCTCTTCAGCAACTTGCTCAACATCGTGCTCAACTACGGCTTTATCCTCGGACGTCTAGGTCTTCCGGCGCTCGGGGTCCCTGGGGCTGCCTGGGGAACCGTCATTTCGCAAGCCGCGGCCGTCGCCATCATCGTCCTGATTCTGAAGCGCGACCTCGTCCCCGGAATGCGCGCCCGCCTCGCTTGGGCACGCCTCGATCGTCCCCTGGCCCGCGACCTCTTTAGGGTCGGTGCGCCGGCGGCCCTCGACATGGTGGTCCTCAACGTCGCTTTCCTCTCGATCGTCGGCATGCTCGCTCGCGTCGCGCAGGTCACCGTCGCCGCACATGGAATCGGCATTCGGATTCAGTCGCTCGCGTTCGTTCCGGCGCTCGGGGTTTCTCAGGCCACCGGTGCGATGGTCGGCAACGCGCTGGGCGGAGGTAGGGTCTCTGAGGCGCGGGAGGTCGTTCGGGGCGGCGTGATCCTTTCGACGACGATCAGCTCGATTATTGGGCTTTCGATCGTCGTTGGCGCCGTGCCGATCCTGGCTATCTTCGATGTCGATGCGACGACCGAGCTCGGGCGCTACTCGGTCCTGTGGATGCGAGTCCTCGGCTGGGGGATGCCCATCGTGGGAGTGCACATCGCGTTGATCGGCATGTTGCGCGGCGCCGGCGCCACCAACACGAGCCTCATGATAAACATCGTTGGCACGCTGGCGATTCAGGTCCCATTGAGTTGGTTCCTCGGGTTCGTGGTGGGCTGGGGCGCGTTCGGGATTTGGGTCGCGCTGCCCATTTCTTTCGTCATTCGCATGTTGCTCGGGATCGCCGCGTACCGCCGCGGCCACTGGGCGCGCGCCGGAGTCACGCTCTAGCGGGCAGGGATTTCTCGCGAGGTCTCTCTTTTTGATACCCTGCTGGCATGTTCAACGCCTTGATCAGGGC
>JBATLA010000063.1:0-10388 GCA_049669945.1 Polyangiales bacterium
GCTGGGTCGGCACGTACTCGGGGATCCCCGACACGAAAAGACTCCAATCGTGATACTCACCACGTAGAGCGCACCGCACGATCGAGATCGCGCGATGGCCCTCGGGGCGAACGCGTACATCGAGAAACCGATTCAGGCGCCGCGCGTCATCCGCGCGGTGAAGAGATTGCTCGAGCTTTGACGGCGATGGGCGAGGGCGAGCCACCACCGGACGGCAAAGGCATCCTTCACCCGGAGGGAATGCAGGCGGCGCGGGATCTGGCCGCCGGGGTGGTTCACGAGGTGAACAACATTCTCGGCGTCATCATCGGCAACGCTCACCTCGCCAAGAAGAACCTCGCCAATCCTGAGAGCCTAAAGAAGTACATGGGCGAGCTCAGAGATGCCGCGGAGGAGGGAAGGGAGCTCATGCGGCACCTTGGAATCCTCGCGGGGGGGGATGCGCTCCGGGCCCGTGCGCTGTCGCTCAACGATCTCGTCACGAACGCAGTATCAGGCATCAAGAAGCCCATCGAAACGGACTTGAGTGAAAAGGAACCTGCGGTCGAGCTCGACCTTTGGCTAGCCCAAGACGCGCTTGGCTCCCTTGCTCGGTTCATGGCGGACACCAACAGCGTCTCGTCGCTTCGCGTCGTGACTCGCGTGGTGGGTGAGGCGGTGGCCCTGACCTTTGAGGATGACGGCGGCAGCCCGAGCGACAAAGAGCTCCGCATGCTGTTCGCGCCATTCTCGAAAGCGGATCGCAGGCCCAAGACAGGCGTCGGCCTCACCAAGCTCGCGGACCTGGCTTCTCGATTTGGCGGGAGGGTGACGGCTTGCGTACGCGAGCCGAACGGCCTTCGGGTGGTACTGACGTTGCCTGTTGTCGCGAGCGCCGGGACCTCAGTCGACGGTCCAGGTGTGCCCTTGTCGAAGAAGCGCGTGTAGGTCGGGGTCGCCGAAACGCTCCTTGGCCATCTCGCGCTGTGCGGCCGCTGCCTCGTTGTAAACAGGACCCGGTTGTCGATAGAGCACCCCGAGTGCGACGACACCGGGTAGATCGGTGAGCATCCATGCGAGCGACGCGTTGGTCTCGTCATGGACCACGATGTCGTCCTCGGTGACGCCGGCCTCGCCGACGGTGACGATGTCGAGGCTCAGCGTTTGTGGATCGAGCCGAAGACCCTTCTCGCCGCTCGCGCCGAACCGCATGGGTTGCCCATGCTCGAGCCACAGTTGATGTGCGGGACCGGACTTGCGATCGGTGATCATTTCGAAGACCCCGTCGTTGAACACCGGGCAATTCTGGAGAATCTCGATGAACGCGGCGCCTTTGTGTTCCTTTGCGGCGGTCAACGCGTCAGGCAGCTTCTTGCTCGTGTCGTAGGCGCGCGCCACGAACGTGGCCCTTGCGCCCAGCGCGAACCGCGCCGGAACGACAGGCTGGTCGATCGAGCCGAGCGGGCTCGACGGCGTGACCTTGCCCACCTGCGAGGTTGGCGAGTACTGCCCTTTGGTGAGACCGTAGATTTGGTTGTTGAACAACATGATCTGGAGATCGATGTTGCGCCGCAACACGTGCAGCAAATGGTTGCCGCCGATGCTGAGACCGTCGCCATCGCCGGTGATGACCCAAACGTCGAGGTCGGGGTTCGCCAGCTTGAGGCCACTCGCGATCGCGGGCGCGCGGCCGTGGATCGTGTGGAACCCGTAGGTGTTCATGTAGTAGGGAAAACGGCTCGAGCAGCCGATGCCGGAGATGAACACGGTGTTCTCCGGCGAGGAGCCGAGGCTCGGCAGCGTGCGCTGGACCGCGGCCAGGATTGCGTAGTCGCCGCAGCCGGGGCACCAGCGGACCTCCTGATCGGAGGCGAAGTCCTTGCGTGTGTATTCCTTCTTGGGAGGGTTTGGGCTCATGATCCGTTCCGTAGCCGTTCGGACACGGCTTCGATGAGGCCGCCGATGTGAAACGGCTGCCCGGTGACACGGGTAAGACTCACCGCCTCGACGTCCATCTCGGCGCGCAGCAGCTTTACGAGCTGCCCGTTGTTCAGCTCGGGGACCAAGATACTCTTGAACGAATGAAGAACCTCACGAAGCCCTTCAGGCAGCGGCCAGATGTGCCGCAGGTGAAGGTGCGACACCCGGTGACCCCGCTCGCGAAGGACACGCACGGCTTGACTGATCGCGCCGTAGGTCGAGCCCCAGCCGACAATTAGCAGATCGCCTTCCGGATCGCCTTGGTCGACCTTGGCAACCTCGAGGTCGTTCGCGATTCCGGCGATCTTCTGCTCTCGCGCCATCGTCATGAGATGGTGGTTGTGCGGGTCGTAGGAGATGTGACCGCTGTTGCGATCCTTTTCGAGTCCGCCGATGCGGTGCTCGGTTCCAGGTGTGCCGGGAACCGCCCAGACGCGAGCGAGGGTGTTGTCGTCTCGAAGGAAGGGGTGAAAACCCTCCGGGTCGTCGTGATGCTTGATCGGAAACGGTGTCAGCGAATCCAGGTCCGGGAGCGGCCAGGGCTCAGAGCTGTTGGCGATGAATCCGTCGGTCAGGAGTATGACTGGAGTCATGTATTTGACCGCAATGCGAACCGCCTCGATCGCCATGTAGAAGCAGTCACCCGGAGTCGCCGCTGCGAGTACAGCGAGCGGCGCGTCGCCGTTGCGACCCCACACCGCTTGAAGGAGATCGGACTGCTCGGTCTTCGTCGGAAGACCGGTCGACGGACCGCCGCGCTGCACGTCGACGATGACGAGCGGAAGCTCGGCGGCTATCGCGAGGCCGATGGTCTCGGATTTCAGTGCGACGCCGGGACCCGACGTGCCGGTCACGCCGATCGCGCCGCCAAAGCTCGCGCCGACAGCCGCGGCCACGGCCGCGATTTCGTCTTCGGCTTGGAACGTCGTCACGCCGAAGTGTTTCAGGCGCGCCAAATGATGCAGAAGATTGGACGCCGGCGTGATCGGGTAGGAACCATACATCATCTCGAGGCCGGCGAGACGTGCGCCAGCAACGAGGCCCCATGCGGTCGCTTCGTTGCCGTTGATGTTGCGGTATTCGCCGGGCGTCAGCTCTGCGGAGGGCACTTCGTACGCGTTGATGCCGTGCGGAAGCTCCGCGTTCTCGCCGTAGATGTGACCGGCGTTGAGTGCAGCGATGTTGGCTTCAGCGAGCTTCGGTCGCTTCGCGAACTTCTGGTGGAGCCAAGAGATCGTTTGGTCCCGCTCGCGGCCGAAGAGCCAGTACATCAGCCCGAGCGTCCACATGTTCTTGCAGCGGTTGGCTTCCTTGGAGCCGAGCCCCACTTCCTTAACCGCCGCCAGCGTCATCTTCGAGATGTCGAGGGCGAGCACGCGGAACTTGTCGAGCGATCCATCCTCGAGCGGATTGATTTCGTATCCGGCTTTCTTGAGGTTGTTGGCGGTGAATGCGCCGGTGTTGATGACCACGAGGCCCCCCGGCTTCAGCGCCTCGCTGTTGACCTTGAGTGCGGCGGGGTTCATCGCGACGAGCACGTCGGGTGCGTCACCCGGCGTCAGTACATCGTGTGCGGCGAAGTGAATCTGATAGCCGGACACGCCGTACGTCGTCCCGGCGGGCGCGCGGATCTCCGCCGGGAAGTCCGGGAACGTTGCGAGGTCGTTGCCCGCATCGGCAGTGGCGGTCGTGAACTGACTGCCGGTGAGCTGCATCCCGTCGCCCGAGTCGCCAGCAAAGCGAATGACAACGGAGTCTAAGGTTTCACGCGGGCTCGGCTGAACGCTCGCGGCGGCAGATGTTTCCATGCTCCATCATTGATTCTAGTCCCGCGGGTGGCGAAACGCCCGTCCTTCTGGGCCAAACCGGAGCGCGTTCTAGGTCGCTGCTTCGCCATCTGCAAGCGGGTTGAGGCGCGTTGGACGAGCGGAGAGTTGGGCTCCATCCTCCAGGCATGGCCGAGGTGAAGATCTGCGGGCTGACGACGCTGGATGACGCGGTGCGTTGCGTGACACTGGGCGCCGACGCGATCGGCCTCAATTTCTGGCTGGGGTCGCCGCGGCACACCAGTATCGACACCGCTCGGTGCATCGTCGACGCGGTCGGTGATCGCGCCGAGATGGTCGGGGTATTCGTCGATTTCGACCTCACCCAGATTCGGGAGGTCCTGCAGAATACGGGAATCCCATGGGCACAACTGCACGGCGACGAAACGCCCGAGCTCGTCGATGCATTGCTGCCGCGCGCCTACAAGGCCGTTGGTGTCAAGGATGGCTCCGCTGTAGAGCTGGCGCGCCGCTACCCCGGCGAGCATCTGCTCCTGGACGCGAGCGTGCCAGGGATACCGGGCGGCACCGGGCGCACCTTCGACTGGGCGATTGCGGCCGAGGTCGCGAAGGAACGCAAGCTCACCTTGGCCGGCGGGCTCACGCCGGACAACGTCGCCGAAGCCGTGCGCACCGTGAGACCATTTCGCGTCGATGTGGCATCGGGCGTGGAGTCGGCGCCCGGTAGGAAGGATCCCGGGTTGGTGGCTGCGTTTATCGAGGCGGCGAAGTCTGCATAGACAGTGCCAGTGCCGGTGCCAGCGTTCGCGTGCTAGGTTGCCGGCTTTAGGAGGATCCGCTCTATGCGTTTTGCAACTCTCGCTTCTTTGCTCACTGCTGGTGTCCTGTGGCTCGCGCTTGGGAGCGCGTCCGTGCAATCACAGGCTGACGAAAAGGCTGCATCCTGTCAGACCTGCGGTCAGGCGTCGGCCGGATGTCCTCACTGCGCTGCGAAAAAGGACTGTCCGCATTGCACCCAGGGCAAGGACTGCCCGCACTGCAAGGGCGAAAAGGCCTGCCCGCACTGCGCGAAGGGCAAGAGCTGCACACACTGCGGCCATCACGGTCAGCACGGCAAGTGGGGTGCGCACAAGTGGGACTACAAGTGCGTCCGTCCTCCGAAGAAGCCCGTGGAGATGACCAAGCAGTTCAAGGCCCTCGGCGAAGACGGCTGGCGCTTGGTCGAAGCCGATGGCGGCATCTGGTGCTTCAGCAAGATGAAGCGAGCGCAGTAGACTCACCTACCCGCGGGCCTTGATTTGGTCCGCGATGTAGCTCGCCAAGCCGTAAACCGTCACCTGCGGGTTCACCATGATCGATGACGGGAAAAGGCTCGCGTCGGGGACGTAGACATTGTCGAAATCGTGGCAGCGGCCGTCGGGCCCGACGACGCTTCTCGTCGGGTCGGCGCCCATGCGCATCGTGCCCTGTGGGTGATACGAGGTCAGCCGGTACTTGTGCTTGCCGTTCGTGAGGCTGTTGATGACGGAGTCGATCTCGCCGGCGCTTTCGATCGTCGTTCGCCGAGTTGTCGGGAGGTAAACGCGCTTGGCTCCGACCGCGAAGTACATGCGCGCCGTTCCGCGTAACGCCTCGCGCAAGGACTCGAAATCGCGGTCGTCGACGTCGTACTCGATTTGCTTTTGATCCCCATCTAGGAAGACGCGGCCCACGTTGTGGTCATGGATCAGCGTGACGGCAGACTGGAAGTTCTTGCTGTTTTCCATGAAGTCGACGAAGTCGCGGCCGACACCCCCATCGACCGAGCTGCTGTTGGAGACAGGGTCCGCCATCGCGGACTCGACGAGGTAGCCGCCCCGAAGCGGGTTTTCGATGTCGCCCGCGTGCGAACCGATGGACGCGCCGACCCAGCCGTAGACGCTGTGGTCATGCTCGCCGTAAACCGCCAACGATGGGTGGCACGCGAAGTTCAAGCCGACTTGCCCGCTGCTGTTTCCAATCTTGTTCTTCTGGAACAGAAGAGGTGTCTGAATCGGGCCGGCTGCGACGACCACTAAGTCGGCCTCGACGCGGACCGGCTTGTCTCGCCCGTGAGGCTCGGTGGCAACGGCGTTGACGGCGCTGATCCGTCGGCCGTCCACCTCGAAGCTCTCGGCGCGCGTTCCACTCAAGATGGTCGCGCCAAGCTCGCTCGCCCAAGGAAGATACGTGACGAGCATCGACTGCTTGCGGTCGGTTCGGCAGGCGGCGATGCAATGCCCGCTGAGCGCGCAGTCCTTGACGTTGCGGCTCGTGGGGGATGCTGGGATTCCAATCTTCTTCGCGCCTTCGAGCAGCAAACGGCCGTTGTAGCCCACCTCGTATGGCTCGTTCTCGTGGATTGAGAGGTTCTTCTCGATTCGGTCGAAGTAGGGCGCGAGGGTTTCCGAAGAGAGATTTTCGAGCCCGTGCTCGGTTCTCCACTGCTCGAGAACCTGGTCGGGTGGGCGAAAACAAACCGCCGCGTTGACCACCGTGGAGCCGCCGATGCATTTGCCCTGCAGGACGATCAGGTCCCCGGTCGTGTTCGACTGGTTTCCGTGATCTTGGTAGAGCGTCTCGAAGGCGGTCGGCGTGTGCTCCTTGAACTCGGTCGACTTGATGTAGGGGCCTGCTTCCAGCACGACGACCTTCGCCCCGGCGCGCGATAGCTCGTAGGCGGTCACGGCTCCGGATGCTCCGGAGCCGACGACTACGACGTCGGCGCGGAGCGCGAGGCCTGCATCAGGGATCTCGTTCGGCTGGGTAACCCTCAGGACTGGTAGCGGCTCGCTCATTGGTCTGACTCGTCGTTCGGCATCGGTGCGTTGCCGAGATTTGGCACGCCGCCCTCGACCGAAACGGGGCCCCGGTACCCGATGGCACGGCCGGCCTCGATGTCCTGCCAGTACCCGAGATACGTCAGCTTCTTGAGCAAGTCGACGATGCCCCGTTGCATCGCGATGCCGTCTTCCCAACGCTCGATGTACTCGAGCCGCTTCTCGACGGAGAGGTTCACGAAGCGTGTGAAGTGAAAGCCGATGACGATGGCGCCGACATCGAAGAGCTTGAGGCCGATCCGCACCTGCTCGAGGATTGGCTCGTCCATGAGGGAGAAGGCGCGGGCGACGTTGTCTGCGATCGGTACCTCCGAGCGGGGTTTTAGTGCGGTCCCTTCGGTCGGGAGCATCGCCTCGGCAAACGTCTCGATGAGCTTCCGCTCTTCCGCCGTGAGCGTCACAGCGCTGACCGCGGCCACGGACGCCGTGCCGATCGAGGGAACCAACAAAGCCCCTCCGGACAACAAGCTGAGCTTCGCAAAGGTTCTTCGGTAGAGCTTGTGCTTCACGTGACGACCGAAGTAGGACTATACCGACATGGAATGTATTTTCCAGAGGCAACCGCGGTTCGACAAGCGACAGCGAACGACTTGGAGACGATTCTCGATGTCCTCGGCGATGCGTTCACCGACGATCCAGTCGTTCAGTGGGTGACGCCCAAGACCAAGTACGCCAGATACGCTTTCGAGCTCACCGTTCCTTCCTGTCTTGGACATGGGCACACCTACATCGCCACGGACGGCTCCGGTGCAGCTTCCTGGCTACCTCCGGGTGTCGCGCTCGCGTCTCCGGTGACTCCGGGCGTCGTCCTGAATGGATTGATCGAATACGGCCCGGGCAGCCTCGTCCGCGCATTGGCCACGCTCTTGCAATCACAGAAGCGGCACCCGAAAGAGGATTTCTACTACCTCTTCACCATCGGGTCGCTGCGGTCCGCCCGCGGCCGGGGCGTTGGGTCAGCGTTGATGCGAGCGGGGCTCGCGCGCTGCGACGAAGCCCACATGCCAGCGTACCTCGAGAGCTCGAACGTCAAGAATCTTCCGTTCTACCGAAAGCACGGCTTCGAGGTCGTCGACGAGCTACGACTGGCGATGAACGGTCCAACGCTCTGGCTCATGTGGCGCCCCGCCAGGTAGCCCGGCGTCATCAGCGTCAGTGCCCTCCCGCTCGCGCAGTCCTCTGTCGATGAGGGCCTGGGTCGCTTCCGTCACCTGTTGATGCAGCTCGGCGACGAGGTCGTCGTTCGTGGCTGCCTCCGGTCCGTGTCCGAGGTGGATCGGCTCGCCGACCAGGTAGTGTAGGTCGGAGGGGAACGGGATCGGCCCCAGGCCCATGTAGACCGGAAAGACGTACTTGTCGCCGAGGAGCTTCGAGATCAGGCGACCGACCCCGCTCTCACGCACCCTGTCTTTCGGCACGACCTGTACGTAGAGCTCTTCGTTGCCGAGGCCTGCGACCGGGATGATCGGTTTTTGCGCCCGCAGGGCCGTTCGAATGAAGCCGCGGCTGCCCTGCCACTGCAGGCGATAGGCTTCGTGTGGATTGCTGAGCGCCTCCTTGGCGCCGCCCGGGTACACCAGGACGAGTTGGTCGTCCTCGAGCAGCTGCGTTGCAATTTCAGGCTCGCCTTCGACGGCGCCCATCAGGTGGGCCCAGTCGCGGAAGAACGGCGCCGCGAAAACGAGCCGGTCTCCGAGCGCACGTACAGGACGCCCGGTCCCGTCTAGGACGAGCGAGAGGAGCACCGGCAGGTCGATCCCGAAATGCCCGTGGTTCGTCACGATGAGCCCACCGGTGTCCCGTGGGATGTTTTCCAAGCCTTCGATGCTCGGCTCGAACCAGTGTCGAAGGAACGACACGGCTCGTAGGGCTCGCTCGTACGCTCGGGGGTCGAAGGGTGCTAGCTGGGTCTCGCTCGGCTCAGTCATACGCATGCACGAGTCTCTCCTATGCGCTACGTTCCGCGCCTCATGCAAGCCCCCGAAGCAGCTTCCGGACGATACGGGCCCTACGGCGGTCGCTACGTCGCCGAGACCTTGATGCCCGCGCTCGACGAGCTTACCCAAGCTTACCGAGAATCTCAAAGCGATCCCGCGTTTCAGGCCGAGCTCGGTGCGCTCCTCAGCCAGTACGTTGGGCGTGAGACGCCCACCTATTTCGCGTCTCGGCTCACTGCGCAGCTCGGGACGCGGGTCTGGCTGAAGCGCGAGGACCTCTGTCACACCGGGGCCCACAAGGTAAACAACACAATCGGGCAGGTTCTGCTGGCCAAGCGCATGGGCAAGACCCGGATCATCGCCGAGACGGGGGCCGGCCAGCATGGCGTGGCGACCGCCACCGCATGCGCGCTCATGGGGCTTCCTTGCGAGGTCTTCATGGGCGCCGAGGACGTTCGGCGGCAGGCGCCCAACGTCCAGCGGATGGAGTTGTTGGGGGCCGAGGTTCACTCGGTGACGTCGGGATCGTCCACGCTCAAGGACGCGATGAACGAGGCGCTGCGCGATTGGGTCACCAACGTGCGCACCACGCACTACTGCGTCGGCTCGGTGGCGGGCCCGCATCCGTACCCGATGATTGTACGCGACTTCCAAGCGGTCATCGGGCGCGAAGCCCGGGCCCAGATGCTCGAGCAGGCCGGCAAGCTGCCCGACGTGGTGGTTGCTTGTGTGGGCGGCGGCTCGAATGCCATGGGCATCTTCGCCGGCTTTCTCGATGACGAGTCGGTACGACTCGTCGGCGTCGAAGCGGCGGGGGAGGGCATCGAGACCGGCAAGCATGCGGCGCCGCTCTGTGCCGGTGGGGTTGGCGTGTTGCACGGCGCGAAGAGTTATCTGCTTCAGACGCCCGACGGGCAGATCGTCGAAGCGCATTCGATCAGCGCCGGCCTCGACTACCCCGGGGTGGGCCCCGAGCACGCCTGGCTCAAGGACATCGGTCGCGCGACGTACGCCTCGGTCACAGATGACGCCGCCCTCGATGCTTTCCAGCAGCTTTGCCGCACCGAAGGCATCATCCCTGCGCTCGAGACGAGTCACGCGTTCGCCTACTTGCCGACGCTTGCCAAAGAGCTCGGTCCGGACGCCGATATCCTCGTCTGTCTTTCGGGCCGAGGCGACAAGGACCTCGAGACCGTGCTGGAAAAGCTCAAGGAAAGAGGCTGAGCCGGTGGGCCGTATTGCAGACGCGTTCGAACGCGCGCGAAGCGAAAACCGCGCCGCACTGGTGATCTACCTTTGCGCGGGCGATCCCGATTTGCGGAGCACGGAGGACTTGGTCGTGGCGGCGGCGGAGTCCGGCGCCGACGTGATCGAGCTCGGCGTACCCTTCAGCGATCCCACGGCGGATGGGCCTGCGATTCAGCGTGCGGCAGAACGAGCGCTCGCCGGCGGAACGACGCTCGTCAAGGTGCTGGAGACCGTCGCTGCAATTCGAAAGCGGACTGACGTGCCGATCTTGCTCTTCGGCTACTACAATCCCATCCTCGCGTACGGAGAGCGCAAGCTGGTCGAGGACGCGGCCGAAGCGGGGGCCGATGGGTTCCTGGTCGTGAACCTTCCGCCGGAAGAGAGCGCGGGTCTCCGGGAACCGGCGATCGAGAAGGGGCTCGACTTCGTGCCGCTCGTCGCGCCCACGAGCAACCCCGAGCGAATCGCGCAAGCCGCCGAAGCGGCCACTTCCTTCATCTACTATGTCTCCATGACAGGCGTGACCGGGTCGAAGGCAGCGGATCTCGCCGCCGCATCGGAGCGCGCCGCAGCCTTGCAGCGTGAGCTCGGCCGTTCCG